>NZ_JADDTS010000042.1:0-105002 GCF_015159675.1 Enterobacter cloacae complex sp. S2 | reverse complement strand
CGTGAAGATTTCATGGCCGAACCGGGTCTGAACCGCGTGATCCGCGCGGGCCATGAGATGTTCAGCCTGCAAACCTACTTCACCGCGGGCGGAAAGAAGTGCGCGCGTGAACCAACCCTGTCGGTGCGACTGTGCCTCAGGCGGCTGGTAAGATCCACTCCGACTTCGAGAAAGGCTTCATTCGTGCGCAGACTATCGCGTTTGAAGACTTTATCACCTACAAGGGTGAGCAAGGTGCGAAAGAAGCAGGCAAGATGCGTGCGGAAGGGAAAGATTACATCGTTAAAGATGGCGACGTGATGAACTTCTTGTTTAACGTTTGATTTTTTTATTGCGTGGCTAAAACACATTGTTTAAGAGTTCTGTTTTCATGCTGGGTTCAAAAGGAATGATATCGGCAGTCACAAGCTTTAACGCCTGAAAAAGATCCTCGCCTAAGCGCTCTTCAAAAGAGTCAAGAATCTCATATTTAGCGAGAATGACACTGCCGTTTCTTGGGATCCGTCTTCCGGAGGCCAGGATAATTCCCCTTTACGCACACCTTTTTAAACCACTTGTTGGAATTATTTATATAGTATCTCTTTTGCCACCGGCTATTGTTATCATTTTTTGGGCTCATTTGATATTAATACGCAGGGCCTGATCGAGACAATGCGTTACGCTTCATATCATAGGAATAAAACCAATCATGCCAGCCATTTTGTTTTACTGGATAACTACAGACAACGACCACTTCATTTGACAGGTTGAATGTTAAGTAATAAAAAGTCGCGCCTTCAGGAGGTGCAGACCAAAATAGTTTTTCGCCATGAGCATTGAAGATGGTCAAAACGGTTGGTAATGATTTTGGTTCGCTTAATGCAAAGACTAACTGGCGTGTAGGATCGACCATAGCGATATCTAAGCGAGGTATGTTTAGACTTATATTTCTTGAACAGTGAATCCATTCGAGCGCGTTGTTTTCTCTAATGAATCTTAAGTAAGCAATCATACATGTCCTAACTGCATAAAATTATCAACCCTTCTAAATATAAATTATATAAGACCCATGTTGAATGATGCTTGATATAATCGAACAATTTATTACGGGAGTGATGATATTTTTATCCCATCCAAAGATTACTCTCAGGTTGTTACCGAAAACCCTAAAATTTGGAGCCTCATCCCAAAGGCATTTTAAATCACATTTAATATAGCAGAATACTAAACATCATTACTATTAAAAACACCTATTAAATAAGATTCATAACGAGCGGGTTGTATCTCTTTATAAGTAAAGATGACAAAAATATCATGGATTCCTTTTGAACATTTTTTTTCTGATATCCTTAGTGGGCTTTCTTTGTATCTATAGCCCGGGATTAAACCATCTGATAACTTTACGCCTCGCATCTTACTTACCATTTTTGTTTTTTTGCAGTCCTCAAGCTTATCAAAACTTTTAGAGTTATATAAACCGAAACGAACGACAGCATCACAACATGGACAGGATATTTCTTTTTCGTTCCTTAAGAAGTCATCTTCAAGCCCATCATGGATAAGTTCTTTTCTTTTCTGAAAATTAATTAAAGTCATATTTTCCTCAAAAAACCATTTTCAATTAGTGCTTCGATCGCTTCGGATGTTTCGTATTGGGTTCCTCTGCCCGGTTGCCCAAACCATGGTATAGCAGGACCACTATCTACCGGCAACGGTTTTAGAACTTCATAAACCGAATATGGTTTGTTTAAAGTATTTTGTTGGAGGGCTCTCCCCTCGAAAGATGATCCCGCAGGGGATATAAACGTACCACTATCGCGGAAACCATCTGCATCGGTCCAACCACCGTAGCGGTCAACTTTTGTACCAGGTTTTAGAGTCGTTTTCGTTGCAGTAATAAATCCACGATTAGGAGGCCAGGCACCATCGCCCATAAATTTCTCTAATGCCGCCCAGTCTTGTTTCTTCCATAACGCGTAGGCCTTAGATGCTTGTGTTCTCGAAGAGAACTGACGCTTATTAGATTTTTTCTGAAACTCATTCCAGTCATTTTTACAACGACTCAACCCCCACGGATCCACCCACCCCAGCGCATTTGGCGCATACTGGTAAAGGTTAATCCCTCCCGCCAGCCCTATCGGGTCCTGCTGCGTAAATCGTCCGCAGTCCGGGTCATAATACCGGAACAGATTGTAGTGCAGCCCTGTCTCACGGTCCAGGTATTGCCCCTGCATACGCAGGTTCTGGGAATATCCTGATACCTGCGTCTCGCTTTCCCGCAGCAGTTTGCCCCAGGCGCTGTTCACGCCTTCCCAGCGCACCTGCCCTTCGATATCCGTCATCCGCTCCGGCGTGCCGTTGGGCTGGCAGTGGAACCAGAAGATTTCCGGGGCATCAACGCCGTCAATACGCGCCAGCGGATCGTAGCTGTCCTGATCGCTGTAGACGTAGGTCAGCGGCACATCACCGTGCACTTCCTGCAACAGCCGGAACCCTTCCCATACAAACCGGGTGGTGACTGGCTTGCCGGTCGGCTGCCCAAACAGCATCTGGCGGCGCGTTTTGCTGATGCGGCGCCCGAGCGGGTCATAGCGGAAGCTGACCTGCGTCTGCGGCCTGTTGCGGTCCCGCGGCTGGCTGATGACCTCCGTCAGGTGGTGCTCGCCGTCATAGCGGTAGTGCCAGCGGGTCTGGCCGTTATCCTTCTCCACGGTACGACCGTGGATGTCATAGCGCCAGCGAATGCCGTTGAGCTGCGTCAGGCGGTTGTGCGTGACCTTCTCAGCAGACTCTTCAAGCGATAAAGGTTCTGTAGTGGTAGCGTTTTGGAACGCGGTTGAATCCGATATCGCTGAAATGAACGACGCCGATCGTGAAGATTTCATGGCCGAGCAGGATCTGAACCGCGTGATCCGCGCGGGCCATGAGATGCTCAGCCTGCAAACCTACTTCACCGCGGGCGTAAAAGAAGTGCGTGGACCATCCCTGTGGGTGTGGGTGCGACTGCGCCTCAGGCGGCCGATAAAATCCACACCGATTTCGAGATAGGCTTTATTCGTACACAGACTATCGTGTTTGAAGACTTTATCACCTACAAGGGAGAGCAAGGCGCGAAAGAAACAGGCAAGATGCGTGCGGAAGGCAAAGATTACATCGTTAAAGATGGCGATGTGATGAACTTCTTGTTTAACCTTTGAGTTGTTTTTAATGGGAAAAAAACCCGCTTGGGCGTGGATTTTTTTTTACATGGTAAAGAGAATGATGTCGGCAGTCGCAAATTTTAACGTCTGAAAAGGGTGCTGGTGTAAACGCTCTGCTGGTCAGGCAAGTCTCTCACCTTTAGCAGGTATACCCCCTTTGCGTACGCCAGTTTCAGGCACTCTTGTCGCTGTAATTTTAATGTTAAATGTGAATTTAGTACGAAGGTCCTGATCTAGACAACGCGTTACGCTTCATATCCCAAGAATAAAACCAATTATGCCAGCCATTTAGTATTACTGTAAAATTACATACATCAACCACTTCCTTTGACTGGTTTAATGTTAAGTAATAGAAAATAGCACCTTCAGGAGATGCAGACCAAAATAGTTTTTCACCCTGAGCGTTGAAGATGGTCAAAACGGTTGGTAACGGCTTTGTCTCGCTTAATACAAACACAAATTGGCGTATTGAATCGACCATTGCATTGTCTAAAAATGGTTTGCCGAAAATATATTTTATCATTTAGCGATCAAAACGCTTCTATGATCAGTTTCATTTTTTATCCAGAAAATTTCATCTTGAGGTAACGATCCATTACTGCAAAAATCAACAAGTTCACCTTGCCAACCATCAGGAACATATTCTTGATAATACATAGTCTCAACATATTCCGAATATAATCTTTTATTATCAAAGTCTATAAATAAATCCGGCATAAGTTCATATATATCCCACCAAATTGTTTTTTGCGAAAGCCTTTTATAAAACTTCTCAGCAATGTCATCCTTATCGTATGAATAGCCATCTTTAATTAAATCATCAATGAATATCTGCGCGTTTTCTTCATTTACAACTGGTATGTCATATCTTTCCTTATGGGTATTCTGTAGGTTTATTTTCACCCCACTTTTCACAAAATCCTCTACCCATTTTACTCTGTCTAAGACCCACATTTCCTTGAACGCAACGAACCAATAAAATCTTCCTTCATACTTAACTATCACAAGGAGTTCGTCATCTTTATTGATATTCATATAGTAACCTATCTTACATTCCCGGAGCCTGGAATCGCTACTTCTTCAAGCCATTCTGCCCATATTGATGGTAATTCATACGACCTACCTGGCGTAGTCGGATCCACGCGTAATGTTTGATTTTTTTATAGAGTAACGAACTTATCCCTTTTGCGCAGATAAAACTCTAGATATTTTTTAGGTCTATCCTGAAACGCACGCTCTTTGCCGTAGTTATAAGCATCGTTAAAATATTTATACGCTTCCTCGAATTGATTGTACTCCTAAAAGACCATGCCGTGATCGATTAAGGATGCCGTTACTATACCCGATCCACTGGTCCGCATTGTCGTCTTCCCCCATTTCTTTGCCTCAGCATAGTAGTGAGAACAAAATAAACACTATACATGCAGGCAGAAAACCGGTTTGGCTCCCATTCGAACTTTCGCTCAGGGAGAGCTTGCCAGTTTTTTTGGTATTGCTCTAAAGTCACGGCATATTTTTTATCATCGTGAAACTTCAACAAAGGAGATAATTTCAGATTCAATTTTAGGGTTTGCAAGGCCTTTCATGGAACAATGTTTCTTGATTGGGAATTCTGGCATTGTTCATACGCAAGCCTTGTTGGAGTCTGCTGCGCTACCCTATAATTCTCCATTTATACTAAATTTTAATCTTTCCATTCTATGTATATACCGCAATCAAAGGATCTTTCATTTGATTGCACTGTTAGCTCACCCCATTCAAAGTTCCATGTAACTCCATAAGGGGGGGGACTTATCTTTACCATTTTCTCTTTGGAAAGTTTATTTTGAATCCAGTCTGTCAGTCTTCTTTCTTCATCTTTAAGGTTTTTTAACGATGCTCTAAGTTCCCAATCTTTAAGTGTTTGATAGAAGTCCCCATCTTTACTTGTAAGAAAAAGAGATGAATTAAATGAAAAAACAGCTGGTCTAAACTCCACAATAAAGTTCTGCCCTTCCCATTCAATATCATCTTTCGCAAAATAAAATTTACCTATCCTAGTGAATTCAGAATGGGCTTTGTAAAATTCAGAAGAAGTAAAATTTTCAAAAGAACTAAGTTCAATCGAGTAGCCATCAATTTTAATGCTTCCATCTTTAAAATTTAATGTCATTTTTTTCATATATCTATCACCTTGCCAGGAATTAATTTACTACGTGCTTCTTCAGGTATATAGAATTGCATCCCTCCACCTTTTCCGTATTGCGGATTCGCATTAGCACGACCACTAGCAACAAATATATCCTCAGAAACATAATATGCCCTAACCTTTGTTCGCAATGGGAAATCTGGATTAAGTTTCACCTGTAACGCTTCATGATATCCTAATGAATCACCTTTATATTGCCTAACTGTAGGATGAGTTACGGTATATGAAGGTAACTGATCACCATTTGGATGTAATGCATAAAGGACTGTTCCTTTTTTAAGCGTTCTGTTCGAGTAACTATCGATTCCTTTATAGTCTTTATTATGAGGGCCTTGCCATTGAGTCGCTTCTTTAGAAGGATCCTTACATTTTCGGCTCAACCCCCACGGATCCACCCACCCCAGCGCGTTCGGCGCATACTGGTAAAGGTTTATCCCTCCCGCCAGCCCTATCGGGTCCTGCTGCGTAAACCTTCCGCAGTCCGGGTCATAATACCGGAACAGATTGTAGTGCAGCCCTGTCTCACGATCCAGGTATTGCCCCTGCATACGCAGGTTCTGAGAATATCCTGATACCTGCGTCTCGCTTTCCCGCAGCAGCTTGCCCCAGGCGCTGCTCACCCCTTCCCAGCGTACCTGCCCTTCGATATCCGTCATCCGCTCCGGCGTGCCGTTGGGCTGGCAGTGGAACCAGAAGATCTCCGGGGCATCAACGCCGTCAATACGTGCCAGCGGATCGTAGCTGTCCTGATCGCTATAGACGTAGGTCAGCGGCACATCCCCGTGCACCTCCTGCAACAGCCGGAACCCTTCCCAGACAAACCGGGTGGTGACTGGGTTACCGGTTGGCTGTCCGCCCACCATCTGGCGACGCGTTTTGCTGATGCGTCGTCCGAGTGGGTCATAGCGGAAGCTGACCTGCGTCTGCGGCCTGTTGCGGTCCCGCGGCTGGCTGATGACCTCCGTCAGGCGGTGCTCGCCGTCGTAGCGGTAGTGCCAGCGGGTCTGGCCGTTATCCTTCTCCACGGTGCGACCATGGATGTCATAGCGCCAGCGAATGCCATTCAGCTGCGTCAGGCGGTTGTGCGTGACCTTCTCAGCAGAGCCTTCGAGCGGGTTACCGGCTGCATCCCAGCGCCACTGCTCCTGGCCGGGCAGCGTGCCGTCCTGAACCAGCAGACGTCCGGCGCTGTCATACTGCCAGCGGTACCAGCTGAACGGGTTATCGTCACGCTCTTCGCGGACCAGGTTATTGCGATAGTCGTAATCCCAGCGGCGGGACCAGCGGCGCGGCGACGGGCGCTGGGCATTGCCGGTAAAGACGTCCCGGCGATGCAGTCGGCCAAGGCGGTCATATTCGCTGCGTGTGGTTAGCAGCCCCTGCGTACGGCTGGTTTCACGGTGAAGTTCGTCGCGGGTAAAGTCGGAGACCGAAAGCTTATCAAGCGCGATGCTGAGCAGATGCCCGCTGCCGTAGTAGAACTGTTTCAGCTCCCGGCCATCGGGCAGCGTGACGGAGGTGCGGTTACCCAGCGCGTCATACTCCCACGCCAGCTCCCCGTGTTCGCCCGTTTCGCGCGTGACGCGCCCGAGCGCGTCATACTCAAACACAAGCTCCTGCTCGGCCTCGGCGCTCCAGGCATCGGCTGAAAGCGCGGGATGCAGCCCAATCCGGCTCAGAAGGCCGGACGGGGTGTAGTGGTAGCGGGTCTGCCCCTCCGGCGTGGTGCGGGCGACCAGCTGGCCGCTCGCGCTCCAGGCGAAGGCATGGGTAATGGCCTCCGGATGTCCGGCGGCAAAGGTGCGCGCTATCGTACGCCCGCAGGCATCGTAGCGATACTGCGAGGCCACGCCATCCAGCCCCACCTCTTCCAGCAGCAGCGAGTCTGCGCCCCAGCGGAACTGATACGCTTCGCCGTTTTCGTTTTCCAGGGCAATCAGACGCCCGCGGCTGTCCCAGCGGCGGCGCACCTCTTCACCCTGCGTATTACGGGTGGCGGTTAAGCGCCCTGCCTCGTCGTATCTGAACTCGCTCTCTTTCCCGTCGGCGCCCGCATGCTTCACCGGCAGGCCACGTTCGTTCCATTTGAGCGACTCGGTCCAGCCTTCTGGTCGGTCGAGCTGCACCGGACGCCCCGCGGCGTCGTAGCGGTAACGCGTCTCTTCGCCGTCGGCGCTTATCTCAGCCACCAGCCAGCCCAGCGGATGATAACGGTATTGTGTCACTCGGCCCGAACAGTCCGTCGCACGCACCATCTGCCCGGCCTCGTTGTACTCCTGGTAACGGCTGTTCCCGGCGGCATCGACTTCTTCCACAACCTGACCAAACTCGTCCCGACGCAGCAGCGTGGTCTGCCCCATCGGATCCACCACGCGTTTCAGTCCGTGATGTTCGTCATACAGGAACCGGGTGGCGCTACCGTCGGCTTCGATGATGGACGCCGGAAGCGCACGGTGCTCCAGCCAGGTGGTGGTGCGGGTATTGCCGTCGGCGTCGATCTCCTGCACCCGGTTGCCCATCTCGTCATAGACGAAGGTAACGGCATTACCCAGCGGATCGATGCGACGCGTGAGGAGTTCGTTGTCATCCCACTCGTAGCGCCAGTTCTCACCGCGCTCGTCAACGTAGCGAACAATCAGGTTTTGCGCGTTCCAGTAATGCTTTCGCGTCTGACCGTCGTAGTGATCGACGGTCGTCAGCCCGGCGGCTAAATCGTAGCTAAAGCGACAGCCGTCGCCGGTGCTGGTGCGGTTTTCCACCACGCGCCAGTGGTCGAATTTTTGCCAGCGGTATTCGCTCTCCAGCCCGCCCGGCAGACGGTGCCAGACCATCAGGCCATCATCGTTATAACGGTATTCACGGGTAACCACGCCGGAGGCATCCGTTGCGCTGGCCAGCTGGCCGCGCGCGTCATACCCCCACTGCATCAGCGGCCATGTCTGGTTGCCGTCAAAATGGCTGGCAGCGGTAACGCGCTGCGGGAAACGTTCATCGTCATAGCGCAGGGTGACATCGATCGCCCGCGGCTCATCGTGCAGACCGACCAGCCGCCCGTGCTCATCCCATTCAGTCAGCAGCGCGTTGCCGTATTCGTCGCTGAGGGAGGCCAGGCGCAGGATGGAGGGGTTAGCGCGGGTCGGTTTATACAGACGCCACACCGCGCCGTCATCGTCGGCTATCGCCACGTCGCCGCTCTCATTGCGGCGGATGATAATGCCTTCGCTGATGCTGTAAAACGCGCGGTTGACCGGCGGCAGCTCGAAGCTCAGCTCGCGCCCGGTTTCATCGAACCAGGTGGCGTTGTTTTCTTCCAGCGTCAGATAGCTGTCAAAGGTGGTAGCCCAGCCCAGACCAAACAGCCCTTCGCGGGTGGTCAGGCTGTTGTAGCTGCGCTGCCAGCGCAGTGGAAAGCGCCCCGGCAGCGAGAAATCGAGTTCGTCGTCGTCATTCAGCACCTTCACGCCGGTAGCGGCATGAACCGGGTGCGAGGAGCCGAACACGGCGTTGACGGCCATATCAGCCAGCATCCCGCCACCGGCAGCAGCCAGCGCGCAGGGCATGTTTTTCAGGATCTTGCCTGGCCGCCCGCGCAGCAGGGAGAGCGCAATCATCCCCAGCGCCAGACCCGGCGTTTTGCCGCTTTTGATGTCGCGGACCGTGAGCGTGTCGCCGCCGATGATCACGTTCGGGGATACGTCGTCGGAAACGGTGCCCTCGCAGGTGGTGCGATCTTTTGCGCGCACCGCAGGCTGTCCGTTGATGAAGACGCTTTTCGAGCCTTCCGCCAGATACTGTGGCCCGGAGTGTTTATCACACGCCACCTTGTCTTCTTCCAGCGGCGAGGTCCCCGCGGCGGCAGAGGCGACGCTGGGCTGCCACATCTCGCTGCCGAACTGTCCGGCAGCGGAGAGCAGCATACCCGCATAGTCGGCAAAGCTGCCCGGCGACTGCGGCTCAGGGGACGGGGTATCGGCAGGCGTTAACGTCCCGGCGGCGCGTGCAGCGGGAAGTTTATTTGTCAGAACATTGCTCGAACCGGTGGTGATTTTGCCCGCGGGCGACGGCGGGAAAAGCGCGTTACCCAGCCCTTCAGCGGCGTTGCTGATATCGTCGGTGATCCCGGCGACGTTCGCCAGAACCCCGCCGATAATGCCGCTCAACAGACAGCTGGATCCAATTGCCGCCACGCCTGCTGCTGCGGCCCCGGCTCCCAGCAGTGGGGCCGCGACGGTCGCTGCCGCGCCCACCGCCGCGCCAATCACCGCATAGGCAGCGCCTTCCGCCACAATGCTGGTAATATCAGCAAAAATGCTGGAGTGAATAATCTCGTCGCCCTTACGGGCCGCGTTGTTATCGCTCATGCCTTACACATTCCGGTTGTCGTTTAGCGTCAGACTCTGCTTCAGTGCGCTCCAGCGCGCCTCGTCCTCTTCCGTAAAGGCTTTTAAGGCCGAGAGGGTAAAAATCATCAGTACCGGTTTGCCTGGCGTCTGCACGGCCAGCTGTTTTTGCCACAGGCGCTGGCCGTTACGGTCAAAGGTGGTCTCAACTTCAACCCCATCAATGTTGCCGGCAGACCCGGCTTTTACGTGCTGAAATTCGCTCTGGGCGATCTCACCCATCTGAGGACGCAGCACGTCCCACTGGCGGTGAAACTCTTGTTCGTAGTCGCTGCCATCCGGGATAACGCCGCGGCTGACCACCACGGACAGCCCGCTTTCGTCATCGCGAATGATGTTCATGCTGTTGTCCTGCCAGGCGGCAGGAAAAAGGGTAAAGGAACCTTCCTGGAGGGTGTATTTCATCGGTGAACTCGCGTCTAAAATTGCTAAAGGGTTTTACGTGCCGCCACGGACAACCCGGCGGCAGACAGAAAGCGGTTACTCTTCCGGGGGCGTAAATTTCTCCTGCACCGCCGCATCAATATCCCCTTTATGCCCTGACCCCGGCGCCGTTGTGCCCGGTTGGGTGCCCGACGTATTCAGGTGCAGCTTGCCGCCCGTGGTGATATAGCCGTCCCCTTCAACGAAGAAGTTGAACTCTTTGCCGATCAGGTTAATTTTGCCGTTAGCGTTAAGCTCAATAGCGCTCTCGCCCGAGACCAGCCGCAGCTTCGTCCCGGAAGCAATAACATACTGCTCTACCGCCGCATCCAGCTTGCCTTTACCCGTCAGGATCTCGGTTCCGCCTTTCACGGCCTGGATCTGATTAGCCTCCACGCGATGCAGCTCATTTTTCTTCACGTAATGGCTGCGCGCGCCGCCAACGCTGTGCGTTTCATCATTCTTGACGCTGGTGTCCATGTTGCGCTCAGCCTGGATCCACACCTGCTCTGCACCCGCCTTGTCCTCAAAGCGCAGGGCGTTGGCGTTGTCCACTGAACCGTCTTTCGTGCGGCTCATAAAGCCCATCTGCGTCGCGGCAGCCGGCAGCGCCCACGGCGGCATGCTTGCTTCGTTATAGACACGACCAGTGATAATCGGACGGTCCGGGTCGCCGTTGATAAAGTCCACCACCACCTCATCGCCGACGCGCGGGATTTGCACCCCGCCGTAGCCCTGGCCCGCCCAGGCGCTCGACACGCGCACCCAGCAGGAGCTGGTGTCATCGCCCTTCGCCAGACGGTCCCAGTGGAACTTCACCTTCACGCGGCCATATTTGTCCGTCCAGATACTCTCCCCCTGCGGTCCCACGACTTTCGCCGTCTGCGGGCCGTAGGTGCGCGGCCACGCCGTGCTCTGCGCCGGACGGTAGGACACCGACGCCGGGATAACGGTGAAATCGGTGCGGTGAATGGTTTCCCCCTCACCGCTCGCGTAGCGGTTCTCCTCGAAGTGGTAACCCGCCGCCGTCACCAGATACTCGCCGTTGTCACTGAAGAACGGCGCGTTGGTCAGGGTAAAGATGTGGCCCGGCGCAATGCCCGCCGCCGTGGCGGTGGCCTGAATCTGCTGATGCTCAACCTGCCAGCGCTCCTGACGGATGCGGGCGTAGAACTCCGCATGGCCTGTCTCCACAAAGCGGCCCGGCCAGTCGTACACGTCGATGCTGCCCGGTTTCGGTGACGCCGGGTTCTGCTGCGCCTGGAACAGCCACGCGTTCGGCTTGCGGAAGTCATAGTCGTCGAGGCTGTAAATTCCCGGCGTGACGCTGTCCTCCAGCGCCCACTGGCTGATGCCCTCTTCATCCGTACTGCCGCCGGACGGCGTCTGATGGTAAGGAATGACCTCATAGCCGCTGAACGGCTGGTGCTGTGTCGCGGCGTCGGTCAGTACCAGGGTATGCTTGTCGGCCTCGTGGCTGAAGTAGTACGCAATCCCCTCCAGCTCCATCAGGCGGCTGATGAAGTCCAGGCTCGATTCCTGATACTGCACGCAGTAGTCCCACACCCGGTAGCTGCCGGTAAGTTTGTCTTCGAGGTTAACCTGATGCTCACCCAGCAGGGTTTTGACAATCTGCGGTACCGTCTGGCCCTGGAAGATACGTAGGTTACGGTCGCGCTTCATCGGCCACAGGTCCGGCTCCACCGTCAGCTGGTACACCGCGTAGCGGGTGCCCGTCAGCTCCACGGCGCTCACCGCCACGCGCGTCACCTTGCCGTTGATATAGCGGGGGGTGAGCAGGTTCTGCGTGGGGATGGTCACCGTGACCGGCTGGCCCAGCAGCTTGCTGCGGTCAATGCGCGCGTCCGTACCAAGCAGGGTCAGCGTCAGCGCGAACGACTCGGACATCGCCTCACGGCCGGAGAGTTTCCAGAAGAGCAGCCCCTCAACCGGGAGCTGGACGGTAATTCGGTTGAGCATAATCTTTATTCCGTAATGGTTTATGCTGGGAACGTTTATGAACGTAAAGCTAATTTCGACGAGGTGGTTTTGGATTGATGCAATGCTGGGTTGATTTGTCTGGAGGTACGAACTTTCGTATTTATAAATCCAAAGAGTGCAGGCTTATGGAAACTCCGGAAAAAACCTTATCTCTGGCTTTTATGACAGTTGTGCAATCACTTAACCGGCGCAGGTGGCCACACGCCCCCTTTCTGAATAAGTTTCTCTTTTATTTCATTTAACTTCTCGTATTGCTCGCTGCCTCTATCAAGTCCACTCAGCGCGTCCGCAAGCGCATTGCTCATTGACCAGCCATTTTTAGCCTTAACTGACGGGTCCGCTCCACGATCGAGCAGTAACAAGACATGATCGTAAGCCTGGTTATCCAGCGCATCAAACACCAGCGTTTTACCCAGTGAATTGGTTGCATTGACGTCTGCTCCGCTATCGAGCATGGCTTCCAGCGTCTCTGTATTTTTCGCTTTTAGCGACTGGAAGATGATGGGTTCGTGGAAGACCTTATCTTTCACATTGGGCGAAAGGCCACCGTCCAGCATAGCGTTGATCCAGTCTGCGCTGTCCCCCTTCAGGGCAAATTCGGCAGGGCTGCTTTTTCCCTGCGGTCGAGGCTGGAGCGGATCTGCGCCGGCCTTAACAAGCAACGTAATCACCTTTAAATGGGGCGATGTTTTTTTATCATTAATCGCGTTGCCGATGGCCCAAAAAAGCAGGGTCATATCCTGCTTTCCCGGTTTATTAAGATCGCTGTCTGGTGCAAGCGTCTTCACCGCGTCGACATCACCTTCTTCAATCGCTTTCGCCAGTTCAAGCTGCTGACCGCTGAAGTAGTCCTGTGGATTAAGGTCCATATCCTGCTTACACCCCTGAATCATGAATAAAAAACATAACGCGACAAAAGCCATCAACCGTTTTTTCACAATCGACTCCCGATTATCGAAATATCCTCGTCCTTCTGTTGCTCTATGCAATCAATCGCCTGATTAATCCCGTGGCGGTCCAGCGCGCTTCCGGTTCCACCGGGAAGATCGTGGGGTATTCCGGCAGCATTAGGGCTCAGCGCAGAGATTTCCTCTTTGAGGATCCACGAAGGGACATGCCCTTTCATCGTTTTCAGATCCTCCCAGGGGTTAACTTCCTGAATCTTCGTCAGCAGTTCACCTTCAACCCGATACGCCTGGATATTATCCGTACTGCCTAATATCTTACCGCCGTATTTTTCTACGGTTCCGGCATTCAGGCCGGCGGCGTTGAACGTCCACCCCGCTTTCCCGCTGCCCATAGAGGTTGCAGAGGCGAGGCCACCGCCAAGGGAATGACCGGCAATATCAATATTCTGGCCTGACCTTGCCAGCTCCTTACCGATACTCACGGCCTTTTTATAATAATCTGAAGCCATACCCATGCCCTGTGAGAAGTTATTCGACCAGTCAGCCCCGTTTACCACCGGCGCCAGCTCCCCTTTGGTCAGTAAAGAGGAGACATTATCAGACAGAGAGGCGAAACCAGGCTCGCGCGATCCCCTGAATACCAGTGTGGGGTTCATATCTGTACCAAACACTTCCGGCTTCGGTTGATAGACGCGCGCCAGAAAATTGGGGGACGTATCATCGTCAAAGAGCATTGATTTGTTCAGCCCGAACTTTCCTAACAGCGCATCGTCATTACTGATATCCGTCCACCCCTCCGGCACGCCCGGTGTGGTTTCCAGCGGGTTCACGGTCTTATAAATATTTTCCGCAAGCTTCGCTTTTTCCACCGCGATATTATTCGCCGCCAGACGCTTCGCGGCGATCTGGGCATCCGGATAAAGGCTATTGCTCCCCTTCGCAATCAGATCTTTACGCGCCTGCCAGCGCTCTGCTTTGGTCATCTTCTGAAGCTGCCCGGCATAGGTTTTACCGTCCTTGCCCGGAGTAGGTTCATCCGGCACCTGTGCCGTTTTAGATTTCACCACCTGTTTTGGCAGTACCGTTGGCGCAGGGCGAGATCCGTACGTTCTCACCATGGTTTCGTAGCGGTCGACAATCGTACTCACCGGATACCAGCCCAGGCCGACCAGCGAGGCAGCCTGGAGTTGCCCTTTGGCATTGATGTAAAAAATTTCCGTTACTGATGACCAGTCACGAAAACTTTCGTCAATGGCAACCACTCTGCCCATCTCTAAATCTTGCGCGATCAGCGTGCGGGTATCGCGCCCGGACTGATAAGGATTCGCACCGGTGATCGTGCGCAGCAGATCGTAGCGCGTGAAGAGCGAGCGCAGCGAATGGTCGGGAACCGACATAATCCACTGTCCGGCAACGGACGGACGGATTATTTTCGCAAACAACGCTGGCGAGACGTTCTCGTGGAACAGATAGACAAACTTGATGTTATACATTCGCTCCGTCCTGTTACCCGCAGGCTTACGGATTCACCAGCCAGGTGCCTGGCTTCGCAATATCCAGCGTCTGGGTACGCGTTCTTCCATTGCCTTCCAGTTCAATGCGGGTCTCGCCCGCAGGCAATTTCAGCGATGCGTAACCGTTATTGCCCGGACGCAGCGCTTTAGACTCGCCGTTCACCTTCAGCGTCTCGCCATCAAGCATGCGGATGTAGACCAGCGCGACCGGGCTGGCGTCGACAGGCGGCGCACTCTGCTGCGCCGTAGAAGGTGACGCTACCGGCTCGCTCACGTCTGCGGTTGCCGGTCTGGTTTCCGCCTGGGCGGAGGTCTCAGTCGGAGGGCTCACGGCAGGCGTTTGCGCCGTCTGCTCTGGCGTTTCCTGACTGCCGCCGCCGAACAGCATCGCACCGGCAACCACCCCAACCAGCACGCCCGCGGCTACCAGCCCCGGAAGCTTGTAACGTCGCCAGTCCAGCGCGGAAGCAGATGTCTCCTCTTCCACCGGCACCAGCATCGTGCCGGTCTTCTTCGCGGTCAGCACCTCGTCGATACCGGCGACGGGCATCTCGATCAGCGCCGCAAACTCCTCAATGGATTGCGGACGGTCTTCCATATGCAGCGCCAGCGCCTTGTCGATGGCCTGTAGCAGCGGGATGGAATAGCCCTGCGGCATCAGCTCCACCAGCGGTTTGCAGGTGTCCTGAATCGAACGCACCACGCTGACCGGCGGCGGAGAGCCTACGATAAGGGTGCGCAATACGGCGCCGAGCGCGTAGATATCCGTCCACGGCCCCTGCTCGCTTTCATTGTCGTCGGTATACTGCTCGATAGGCGCGAAGCCCGGACGCAGCATGGTTTCCGTCTCATCCGAGAGATTACCGATGGTGCGGCGCGCCGATCCGAAATCGAGCAGCACCGGCAGGCCGTTATCCTGAATCTGGATGTTATCCAGCGAGATGTCGCGGTGCAGATACCCCTCGTCGTGGATCGTTTTGATGGCGCCGAAGAGCATTGGCAGCATGCGGCGGATCCACGCCTCGTTAATCAGCTCCGGTTTCTCTTCGCGCAGACGCGACAGCGTGGTACCGCTGTAAAACAGCGTTCCCATATAGGCCGTGTCGTTTTGCACCCAGAAACGCAGTACGTGCAGCAGGTTCGGGTGGTTAAAGCGCGCCAGCAGGCGGGCTTCCTGGATGAAGCTGTTCAGGCCGGCAGAAAACGCTTTGCCAAAGCGCTCGCTGCGCAGCACCAGCGTCATATCCTCGCCGCGCACGGCGAGGGAGGAAGGCATAAATTCTTTGATAGCGATAGTGCGTTCGAGCTGGTGATCCCAGGCGCGATAGACGATGCCGAATCCGCCGCCGCCAATCACCTCTTTTATCTCAAACTCATTGAAACGGTACCCGACCGGGAGCGCGTTTGGGACAGTCCGATTGTTATCATTATCCGTCATCTTTTACAGTTCTCTTGATGATTATTACGCGGCAAACTGACAGTGAAACTCGCCCTGCTCGCAGGTGACATGCAGACGTCGGTACTGCTCGTCGCTGCGGCTGGCGGTAAGTAAAATCTGGCTCATCTGAGGCAGCAACGTATTGGTCAGAATCGCATCCACCATACGCCCGCCCGACTCAACCTCGGTACAGCGCTGAACAATCTGTTCGACCACGCTGTCGTCAAATTCAGAAATAATGTTGTGATTCTCTTCCAGACGACGCTGAATGCGCCTGAGCTGAAGACGCACAATCTGCCCCAGCATCTCGTCGCTCAGCGGGTAATACGGCACCACCAGCAGGCGGCCCAGCAGCGCAGGCGGGAACACCTCCAGCAGCGGCTGGCGCAGGGCGCCGCTTAACGCGTCAGGCTCCGGCATCAGTTCCGGGTCGGCGCACATGGCTGCGATCAGGTCGGTGCCGACGTTAGAGGTCAGAATAATAATGGTGTTACGGAAATCAATGTGACGCCCTTCGCCGTCCTCCATCCAGCCCTTGTCGAAGACCTGGAAGAAGATCTCGTGCACGTCCGGGTGCGCTTTTTCAATTTCATCCAGCAGCACCACGCTGTAGGGACGGCGGCGCACGGCCTCGGTTAAGACGCCGCCTTCACCATAGCCCACATAGCCCGGAGGCGCACCTTTTAACGTCGAAACGGTGTGCGCTTCCTGGAATTCACTCATGTTGATGGTAATGACGTTCTGCTCGCCGCCGTAAAAGGACTCCGCCAGCGCCAGCGCGGTTTCGGTTTTACCCACGCCGGATGGCCCGCAGAGCATGAATACGCCGACCGGTTTGTTCGGATCGTCAAGCTTCGCCCGCGAGGTTTTTACCCGACGGGCAATCAGATCCAGACCGTGACGCTGACCAATAACCCGCTGGTTCAGCGTGTCGGCCAGATTCAGCACCGCGTCGATCTCATTTTTCACCATCCGGCCCAGCGGGATCCCGGTCCAGTCTGAGACCACCGCAGCCACCACGTTCTCATCCACCGCAGCAAACAGCAGCGGTTCGTCACCCTGTAGGGTCTTCAGCGCCTGCTGCTGTTCTGCCAGCTGGCCGCACAGTTCAGCCGTATCCTCATCACCCGCCGCAAACAGCGCGGCACGCAGACGGATAATCTCCTGCACCCGCGTGCGCTCTTCTTCCCAGCGACGAGCCAGGGCTTCGCGCTGGGTTTCGAACGCGTCACGTTCGGCGGTTAAGGCCGCCACACGCGCCGGATCGCCCGCCCCCACGCGCGCTTCGCGTTCAGCAATCTCCAGCTCCACGTCCAGGGCCGCCAGGTGACGCAGACAATCTTCCAGCTGGGCAGGCGGCGCGCTCTGGCTGACGGCCACGCGCGCGCAGGCGGTGTCCAGCAGCGCCACCGCTTTATCCGGCAGCTGACGCGCAGGAATATAGCGATGCGACAGTTTCACCGCCGCGCTGACCGCTTCGTCGAGAAGTAAAACCTGATGATGAGTTTCCAGCGGCGACACGGTGCTGCGCAACATCAGCACGGCTTTGGCTTCGTCCGGCTCGTGAACCTGTACGGTCTGGAAACGGCGGGTCAGCGCCGGATCTTTCTCAATGTATTTTTTGTATTCCGCCCAGGTGGTCGCGCCGATGGTGCGCAGTTGCCCGCGTGCCAGGGCAGGTTTGAGCAGGTTAGCGGCATCGCCGGTGCCCTGCTGACCGCCAGCGCCAATCAGGGTGTGGATCTCATCGATAAACAGAATAATTGGCGTGGCGCTGGACTGCACCTCGTTAATCAGCGCCTGGAGGCGCGCCTCAAATTCCCCTTTCATGCCCGCGCCGGCCTGAAGCATGCCGATATCCAGCAGCCACAGCTGAACGTTTTGCAGCGGCTCCGGCACGTCGCCGTCAGCGATACGCAGCGCCAGCCCTTCCACCACCGCCGTTTTCCCGACGCCGGCTTCCCCGGTCAGCAGGGGGTTGTTCTGGCGACGACGCATCAGAATATCAACCATCTGGCGGATCTCTTCATCGCGCCCCACCACCGGGTCGATTTTCCCTTCCCGGGCGCGCGCCGTCAGATCCTGACCATACTGCGACAGCGTGCCCTGCGCAGCCGGTACTGCCCCGGCAGGCGCGTCCGCAGCGGCGGCGGCCTGCTGGCTCTCTTTGCTGCTGGCGCAAATGGCGTCGAACTGCTCGATCAGCACCTCGACGTTAAGACGGGTGAACTGCGCCGAAATGCTTTTCAGCACATTAGCCAGATTCCACGTTTTCAGTATGCCGATCAGCAAATGGCCGCCGCGGATGCGGCTGACGCCAAACTTCAGCGAGCCGTAGACCCAGGCGCGCTCGACGGCGCTGTCGATATGCTCGGAAAGATCAGACACGGAACTCGCGCCACGCGGCAGGGCATCCAGCGCCGCCACGATATCGCGTGTCAGCTGCTGTTCATCAAGGGCGAAGTGACGGATGACCTGTTGCAGATCGCCATCCTGCTGCTGCATCAGCTGATGCAGCCAGTGCACCAGCTCAACGTACGGGTTGCCGCGCAGCTTACAGAAGGCAGTCGCGCTTTCCAGAGAGGTAAATAACAGCGTATCCAGTTTGCCGAAAAGCACGGCACGGCTAATTTCTGACATGTTAGTTTCCATTAACAATGATTCGGTATACGGAAGGATTATCGCTCTGCGCGGTACACCAGATCGCCACGCGGAACAGGCTGAGGCTGAAGGCCGAGCCAGGTGTTGTACCCTAATCGCCCGGCGCTACCGAGCGTAGCGCCCTGCACCGCATCGGCGCGCAGGATCACCCGTGTTTCCCATTCAAATTCCACCCCGGCGTACTGTCGCACCCAGTCGCGCAGCTCGGTCACCCACCCTTCGCCCGGCAGAAAACGGTTGTAGTCGTCTGCGCTCAACGGGCCAATCTCAAGCCGAAATTTATGCTGCACGTCGCGTACCGCAATGCCGAGAAAAGCGGACTCTCCCATGCGCGGCATACGCCGCCCCTCGCCCAGCTGTGCCTGCTCCCGCGTTGAGAGCGGCATCCACTGCGGGACGTTGGCCACCAGCCTGACCGGCACGTTGAAATAGTTGCGCAGGATTTTCTCCAGCCCTTCCGGGTCCCGCCCGTGTCGGGTCAGGTGCCCGGCGTGAGTAAAGCGGGCGTGCGCGCTCAGGCTGCCTTTCGACATCTGGGCAGGCTGCCCCATGCCAATCAGCGATGCCAGATACCCTTCGAAGCGCCTGTTGTCGTCGCGATCCTGTGAAACGGCAGGCTGCGCGTCCGCCCATGCGCGGTAGAACAGCAGCGTCAGGCGGTGGTGAAAGAGGTCGGCAAACGCGCTGAGGCTGTGATCCTGATGATGATGAATACGCTCGCGGGCATACTCAGTCATGTGCACCGGCAGCGGGCCGTTAGGACCAAACAGGCCGAAGCTCAGTATGGAAACGTCATGCAGTCCGTTCTCTTCCCGCTGCCGGACCTCAGCAACCGTTGACGGCGCAAAGCCCATTGAAGGCTGCTGACCAATACGCAGCGGCTCAAATTTAGGCAGCGGCGCGCGCCCCAGCGGGTAACGTTCACCGCCCTGGGCATCAATGCGTCTTAACAGCTGGAACAGATCATAGCGCCACGGCGTCTCGCGCACCCCGCGCCAGAACGCATCGGGCAGCGGCGTCAGGCGATGCACGCGCAGCGTTGCAGGGGCAACTTCACTCATACCAGCGCCCTTTTACCCATGCGCGGCGCCCAGTAGCCGATTTCACCACGCTGCTGGCTCTTGAGCGTGAACTCCGTAAAACTGTTGATGGAGACCAGGCGGGCAAAAAGGCGTTCCAGCACGCTGCCGAAAAGCCATGGGCTGGCGCCGGAAAAGGCGCGTTCGTCCACCGTCAGGGTGATGCCGATCCCGCGGGCGAACACCACCGGGCCGGGTTCAGGCACGCGGCGGTGCACCGGCTCCAGCACGCAGTGACGAACGCCATCCACCTGACGGGCAACCGGCGTCTCGGCCAGGTTGGCGTACAGCCCTAACAGCTGACGCAGCGCGGCAGCGCCCTCTTCGTTTTCGCTGTCCATCAGGCTGAGGTAGTTCATTTGCAGCTGGCTGATGAGCCGCCAGGTGCTGAACCCTTCCGCCAGCGCCGGACGCGGCGGCGTCGGGCCTTTACGCAGGGTTAACGCCTTCACCGGCATGGAGTCGGCCATAATAAACTGCCCAAGCTCCTGCTGGAGCATCAGCGGCAGGTCACGGCTGGTGCACAGCACCTCGGCGGAAATGTAGCGCAAATTCTCCTGCCACGGCGCGTGCTGCGCATCCACCAGCGAGACGAAGACCTCCGAGCCGATATAGCCCGTGCGGGTGCCATAGCGCAGCGCGTGTTCGGAGAGAACGCGCTGCTCACGGCGCAGGGAAAAATAGGCGCCGTAGTTGCCCGCGTCTCCGCTCCAGGTACTCCAGAACGGACGAAACGTCTGGTCGTCCCGCTGACCATCGGCGCTGGCATAGATTTTTTTCACGGCATAAATTTCATAATCCAGCGGGCGGATGTTATCCACCACCAGGTGGTATTCATGCTGGCTTTCGCTCAGCTTCTGCCGGGCCGCCACTTTCGGGAACAGGTTGATCACCGGCGTGCAGTGCAGCGCCAGGTGGCTGGCATCCACCACGCGCTCCAGCTGATCGTCGCTCTTGTCGAGCAGAATGAAGATATCAAACGCTTTTTCGTCTTCGCAGCGCTGGATCAGCTTGCCCAGCCCGCTCAGGCTGATGAAACGAAAACGCGCCGGGAACGCAAAGTACTCCTGCAACAGGCGATAGCCGTCGAAGTTGCGCAGATCGTCCGGGAGCAGCGCCTGGTCCGCATTAAAGCCTTCCTGACGCAGGGCGTCAGACGACAGCAGCTGGCGCTGGGGCTGCTTGCTGACCGTCTGGCAGACAATACCCGCGTGGTGCTCCATCACCAGCTCCAGCAGCTTCAGCGCCTCGATGTCCGGGCCGCTTAAGAAGAACTCCAGGCGGTCAAAGTCCAGGTGCCCGAGATGCTGCGGGCCATCGCAGGCAATGCGGATCCGTAAGGCGCTGCTGATCCCCCGCTGGCTCAGGCCGAGCTGGGCCAGCGGCAGATCGGCGGGAACGCCGCCCAGCTCGATCCGCTCAATTTTTAACGGCAGCAGGTTCACCTCGTGCGCCGTGGTATAGCTGCACGTAACGCCGGTCTTTTTCAGCGCCAGGCTGTCCATCATGGTGCCGCGCGGCACAATAAAGCCTTTGCTCAGGTCGCCGCGGCTGCTGTCGGGCTGAATTTCAGCGATCGCCATCGACGGCGTAGGCGCCAGATAATTTGGCGCAATCATCTCCAGCATACGCTGTGAAAAGCGCGGAAATTCGGCGTCCATTTTCATCTGCACGCGGGAGGTCAGGAAGGCAAAACCTTCCATCAGGCGCTCAATGTACGGGTCCGCCACTTCGATGCCGCGCATGCCGAGCCGCCCCGCCACTTTCGGGTAGCGCTCGGCGAACTCTGCGCCCATCTCGCGCAGATAGGCCAGTTCACGGTTGTAATATTCGAGCAGTTTGCTTTCCATAATTACCCCGCATCCTTCAGTTCAAAATGGCCGTTCTCAAGATCGACGTCGGTGCGAAAGAGAAATTCCAGCGGATACGGCACGCACCACAGGCGACCTTTGATTTCGATAGACAGAACGTTGTGCAGATCTAACGAGGAGGTATCGGACACGCAGCGAACCTGAAGCCCCTGCGGCAGGATCCGCGGTTCAAAGTTAATAATCGCTTCGGTGAGTTTGCGCTGAATGTCGTGCCATTCAATATCGGACATTCTTTTCCCCGCCAGCGGCGCCACGCCAAAATTCACGACGGAACGGCTCACCTGCGTCAGCCCGCTCAGATCGCTGGAGGCATCGTGGTTAATGGTGTTAAACAACCACTGTAAATCCCGCAGGACGTTACGACGCAGCGCGGCGTGGGTAATCAGATTGCTGTTGGCGGACTCGCGTTTTTTTTCCGGATCGTTATCCGTCAGGCGATCCAGCAGTGAGGGCTGCATTTTGTCGCGCGCCCCCACTTTCTCCTGCCTGCTGCGGGCCTGCCAGCCGCTGCGCAGCAGATCGCCTTCGCCAGCGGGATTACTCATCCGCACCATCCGAGGTAAATGTCACCAGGCTCAGGGTAAGCAGCGGGCTTTCGCTTTGCTCGCTCAGCCAGGCTTTCTGTCCCATGCCTTCATACAGGGCGCCGTCATCGTCCAGCGGGAGCCATTCGGTGGTGCGCCCCAGCTTAACGCTGTCTGGCACCCCGTCAGCAAACGGATAACGCGCCGGGATCTGACACACCTGCTCGGTGCCGTCCGTGAGGCGGACCAGCGCATGACGCCACACCAGATCGGTTACGCTGGCCGGAGCCTGAAAACGGATCGCGTCGATGGCGCAGAACGGCACCCAGAAATAACGGCCATTGACCAGGGTTTCACACACCGGCCCCAGACGGGCATCGCCGTCCATCAGCCATTCAAAGGTGTGGCTCTCTTCATTCTCCAGCGTGACCTGCCCGCGGCTTGCCGGGGCCTGTTCGAGTGCCGCCAGGCGCAGCGTTTGCGCTTGCCCTGCGCTTTCGGTCAGCGCCTGGGCTAACGTCGTCAGCCACGGCCACTGCGCCTCGGGCATTGCCGGTCGTACCTCTCCCGCGAACACGCGCGCACGCTGCTGTTCACCCTGAATGGCCTGCTCCAGCAGCGTTACGGTCGGTTTTGCCTGCGGCTTCAGCGCCAGCCAGCTTTTCAGCTGGGTCAGGGCGCGCGCCCAGTTGCCGCTGAGGATCAGAAACTGCACAAACGCAGCGCGCAGATCGGCATCCGCCGGACGGGCTTTGATATCGGCTTCCAGGCGAAGCAGCGCGTCGCTAATCGACTCGCCCGCCAGACGTTGATAAAGCGTATTCATAGCCCCTCCTTAATTCGCCGCGCGCCAGGCGCCCACTGCCGGATCGCGCAACTGCGGGCGCAGCGTGTCAATCAGAACAACGTTCAGCTCCGCGCCCGGTGCAACCCATGCGCTCCAGATTTTCTTCACCTCTGCGATACGCGCCTGGAGTCTGGCGTCGTCGCTGGCGATCTCACGGGTGATTTCCACCGCCACCGTGCCGTTGCTCTTCCAGCCGTTCAGGGTGCTGTCGTACGGCAGGATCATCCAGCTCTGGTCGCTGTTCTGGGTGCTGAAGACCATGCGCTCTTTGTTGACGGAGGTGATCAGCGCCTTTTCAGGATCGACCGCGTTGTTCAGCCCCATCACCGGGAAGCCGTGAATGTAGGTGACCGGAATCGCTTTCTGCGTCCCGTTACGGTTCTGCGTCACCACGGTGTGGCCGCTGAGCCAGCTGCCGTTGCCGCAGCGGGTGGTGTCGGAATCCGGAATAAACAGCGCTGGCGCGGAGGAACCGCCCTCCCAGAAGGTGCGCAGGTGGCAACCGTCCTGAAGGGTGAACTCCTGCCATGGCGTACGATCTGCCGCCACGGTGTGCGTCTCCGGATTCTGGTCAGGCGGCAGCAGCGCGCCTGAGGTGGTGGTCGTTGCCGCCGCCGTTTCCTGCTGCTTCACCACCAGCGCCCAGTCCTGCGCTTTAGCCGCTGTGCCCCGGGCAAGCGTCGTGCCTTCCGGATCGTTAAGCGTCCAGTTCAGGGTATTTAGCTTGCTGCACTGGTGCTCCAGCAGCGAGCCAAGGCGCGGCACGAAGTTTTCCAGCACCGAAACCTCTTTCTTGCCGTTCGCCACGATACGCAGCGCCACGTCCGCCTTACACCAGCTTTGCGGCGTATTGTCTTTAATGTTGTCGATCCAGATATCCAGCTTCTGCGCAGGAGACTGCACGATGCGGAAGTTTTCAGCCTGTGCGGTGGTCGCCACCGTCAGAAGAGCCAAACCCGATAGCCAAAGTTTCATATCAATCCTTGTGTGTCTAATCAGTTCCGCAGGGAAGAAATTGTGCTGCGTCAGAGAGCGTATGCAGCAAAGTGGTGTCCTGAGGGTTGCCCATCCACACCGCCACGGCGGTATAGTTATCCTGAGCATTGCCCTCCTGTTCGGCATTCTTTTGAATGATTTGGTTCATTAAGGTCAGCCACTCCTGTGGCGTATTGACCATGTGCAGCGACTGCTTCATCTGCTCTTCGCTGACGCCGTGCCAGAAACCGTCGGTGCAGAGCAGGAAGGCATCACCGTCCTCAACCTGCACGACATCGCTGTAGCTCGCTTCCGGTCCGCCATTCTCAATACCCAGCGCCAGATACAAAAGGTTGCTGTTGAGATCGTCAGTCTGATGCCCGGCATCTTTCATCTGCTGGACGAGGCTGTGATCGGTGGTGACATGCCACAGCCAGCCGCGGCGAAACAGGTACAGGCGGCTGTCTCCGGCGTGCGCCCAGTAAGCCAGACGGTAATCCCTGTCGATAAACAGGCTGACCAGCGTGGTGCCCATCCGGCGATAGTCCTGCACGGCCTGTTGTTCGCTGAGAATGGTGCGGTTCGCCGTTTGGACGTAGTCACGAATATGCTGCGCATTCAGGTGCTTGTCGCCATCAAAGCGGGAAATAATGCTGTTGCGGGCCAGCTCAGCGGCCACCTCGCCGCCCGGCAGGCCTGCGATGCCGTCACAGACGACAAAGCAGGCTGAACGTTCCCCGATGGTTTCTCCCGTCTGATCCTGGTTGCTGGCGCGCGTCCCCTGGCGGGAGAGAGAAGCCGTTGCGATATTCATTTTTCTTCCGATCCGCTTTGTGAGTCTTTGTACTGATTGACCTCCATGTCATAGGCATGGAGGAAGGCTTCGCCAAACAGGGTATGGAAGTCGTCCTCGATCTCGCCCGCCGTCTCGCCATAGCTGCGAACGAAATAATCCCACAGCGCGGCTTTACGGCTGCCCGGCAGCGCCAGGCGTGACGTCATCCCGTTCTGCTTCGCCTGCTCTTCCAGCTGTTCCGGGTTAAAGGATTGCAGCATGGCGGCGATAATGGCGCGGATACCAGAGATCATCCCTAGCTGGTGTGCCTGGAGATCGATCAGCGCATCACGCACCGATTTGGTCGGCGGCATAAAGCCCGGCATCGGCGTGCCGAACATCTGGATCAGCACCGTTTTCCCGGTCGGCAACAGTTTGAACGGGTTGTTCGCATCGTCGAGCACCATGGTCATATCGGCTTTCACCCCACGCTTGAGGATGGAGCGCGAGGAGAGCAGCGCCACGGTCCCCTGCGAGAACATGCCCAGGATCTGCCCCAGCTGACGCATATTTTCCCGGTCGAATTGCGGTACCGGCTGCATTTCGCTCAGGCCCATGCCCTCCAGCAGCGCCTCCAGCAGTTCGCCCTGAAGCACCTCGCCCCGCTCGCCGGTCTGCGCGGAGGCAGCAGGCGATGCAGCGTTTTTAACCGGATCGATACGCAGGCGGCCTTTAGGCGCCTGCGCGTTGCTGCGCGCCACGGCCTGCGGCGTTGGCATGGTGAAGCCAGCGTAATCGGGGCGCGCGGGCTCCTCTTCCGCGCGCGGCGCGTCCTGTGGTTCAGTCGGTTCCGGATCGAACAGCGGTGAGCTGGCCAGCGCATCCTCTTCCTGTGCGGCTTGCGCTTCAGGCTTTGGCTCCGGCTTATCGGCCACGATTTCATCCGGATGGGTTAACGGCGCGCCGCCCATCAGGCCGAGAGGGTCATCGTGACGCGCGGCAGGTGCGCTCGCCGACCCGCCAAACAGGGCTAACGGATCGAGTTCGTCCGACGCCTCTTCCTTTGGCTGGGCAGGTTTGCTTTCGTCCGGCTGTACCAGCGTTGAAGGGGTGACATCGTCAAAGATGCTCTCTTTTTTAAACAACGCTTCATCGCTAAACAGCGTGTCCGGATCAACGTTTTTACGTTCAAGCGACGGTTCGGCGTCGTTAAACATTGCCAACGGATCTTCGGCATTCCGCTCCGGGGCCGCAGGCTGAGAGAACGGATCGTGGGATGCGGCGGGCTGTGGTTTTGCCCGGTTGCTGGAGATGCTGTCGGAGATGGAAAACTCCTGCATCAGGCTGTCCCAGATTTCCGACGGCACGGCCGTAGGTTCAGCTTTTCCGCGAGGCGCGGCGCTGGCCGGTTTCGGTTGCGGCGCTGGTGCAGGTGTCGCCACTGGGCGCGCCTGCTGCATGCTGGCCGCCATGCGGCTTACGGGCTGGGTGTCATGAATGAGTTCGCTGACTTCAATGCGATAATCATCAATACCGAGAATATCCCCATCCTGAAGCTCAACCTGACGCCCACGCTCCAGCGGGATATCATTCAGTACCACGCGGGTAACGCTGCCGCGGTTCGTGACGCGGCATTCGCCACTGGCGTCGACGTGAACGATGGCCTGCAAACGCGAGATGGTGCGGTCATTGTCCGGCAGCACCAGATTGTTATCCGTACCGCGCCCAATGGTGCCGCCCGGGGCATAAAAATCACAGCTGCTTTGCGGCGGCTGATGACCGGGTTTCGTAGAAATAATCGTGAATCGCATGGCGTATTCCTGCTGGTATGATTAGCGCTCAAACGCTGCCGCTCTCGGGGGTGAAAACGGCGGGGTTTGGGGGTTAAGGGCTGATTAAAGCTATTTGACTACATTCAGGAAAATAATGCCGATAAGCAGCCATAGCGTAAAAAGTAAGGCCTGAGCTTTATAGCGTCGATGCAGTTTTAATATCCAGCCGATTCTCTCTTCCGGTAAAGCCTGAACGAATTTATAGGCATCGTCCTGAACATTTCTGTCTTTGGTAAATTTCATCTTCACGCCTTTGCGAAGACGAACAAACCAGATTATTTTTTGATAGTTCGCCAGCGAACCAAAAAATGATGCGTAATTTGTCACCAGATCGAGATCGTAGCCTTTTTGCCTATATTCTGAAAGAAGCTGATTATATTCGGCCTCGTGTTTTTTAAAATAACGGGAACTGATGAAGTCCATAATTACGACAAGTAAAAATAAAACAACAATCAGAAATAAAAGAATATTTTCTAAATTCACCATAGCTTATCCATGACATATTCAGTTGCTCCACCGGCAACTTCGCCACCAATGTATCCACCCGCAGCGGCGCCTACCACAGAACACGCGAGCAACCCTACACCACCTGTTGCTACGCCCAATGCAACACATACGCCAGCCCCAGCCATGGCGCCATATTTTCCGCCATAAATCCCGCCCGCAAGACTGGCGCCAAATTGACTGTACTTCTTAACGGCGACTTTGGAACAACTCTGCTCTCTACCTACTGTACAGGCATCGTAAACTTCATTGGTTGTGTTTGCGCCAGCGAAGCCGATAGCAAGCCATCCTCCCATTTTCAGAAAACGGGCAGCTTTTGAAGCATTGTCTACATATGTTGAATACCCTCGTATCGAGGCAACACCCGCAGTACTCCATTCGTGGACAATTGACCTGCTTGATAAACCTAAAGCGTGCTTGATTTCTTCATAAGGTTTCAGTTTCAGCGTTAGTCTGGACAGCTTATTTAATAAAACGTCCAGCTCAGAAAAAAGTTTTTGCCTTTCAACAAAAAACTGCAGCCCGATCAATGTGCCTTGCGTTCTGTATTGATTTTGATAAGCCAGTTCGATAGCTTTTAATTTCTTTTCTATTTCGCTAAAGTACCTTTCACCTGCATCAGCAACCACCCCGAGAGATTTATCCATAAAATTAGTTAATGCTGCGATGGTACTAAAATGCTTGTTAAAGAAATTAGCTTCATCTGTATTCAGTTCTGCCAATGCTCCATTAACCTTTTGCTTTGCATTTTGTAATTGTTTTAGCTGAACCGCATTTTCAGCACCCGGAGCATTAAGGATCAATATTTGCCCGGGTTTTAACCACCGTGTGTCCCTGTTCACTTGCATAAAATAACGTGCCGCTTCACTGTCTAGTTTATTGAACAGTAGTCTTGCCTGGAAATCTAACGTACCAGCCTGCTGAACAACACAATAACCAGGAGCAACCGTTGATTTTACGCTCATATTGACATCCCTTTGCAAACGAAATTAAGTCTCTGTAAATAATGACCGAGGAAAACTCCCCGGTCACGCGCGCAATTACGCTTCTTTGTTTTCTTTGATGTTCCAGCCAGCGCTGCTTTCAGCACCTTTACCACCGGCAGTGGTCTGCTCCCAGTACTGCTGTTTCACTTTCGCAGCCTGGAATGCATAGGTCACGCCAACGGTATCGCCGTTGTCTGCACCCGTGTACTGAACGGAAGTCACGAGAACGTCTTCCAGGGTAATGCGGGTGTATTCAACCTGCTGACCACCCGCTTTGCAGACGGACAGTTCAACTTTGGTCAGGTGTTTACCGCTTGCGCAGTGTTTCAGGATTGCTGTAGTGGATTTGTCGATCAGAGCGTTAACGTGCAGATCGTTAAAGTTCACTTTACCGGCACCGCCGCCACCGCCAACGCTCATATTACCTGGCTGGGACGCGCCCCAGGAGAAGGAGGTAATATCAGTCCAGCCGGTGTGGTTAGAATCTTTAGATTCGCCCGTAACACCCTCGACCTTCAGAAACATATCAATAGCCATAATATCTACTCTTCGTGGATGAACAATATTGCTTTCGAAAAAGCCCTTATATGGCAAACAGGAAAGCATGGGGCTGAATAAAACCGTCCATATTTTACCTCTGCCTCATATCAAACGACCCGTGTCATTTGACAGTCTTACATTCCCCCTGAACGAAAGGAAAGAATGTGAAGTCTTATACTATTGTGGATTATCCTGAATCCAGGTGCGGTCAGGATCGCCAATGATGAGCTGCGGAACCAGTTTATTCAGTTCGTCGCTATGATAAAGACGTAGACAATTTAAGGTTACGCCTTTTACATCAGGTTTGCGCTCCGAGTGGAAACCATTAATTTGGTTTTTATACTTCCCAATAATGGCGTTAACTTTGTCAGTACCGTTTTCAGCATCAAACGGTATCCATTCAATAAATGCACTCGCACTGCGGGCCGCATCAGCAGAAAATTGACTGCCTTTATCTGCCACCTGCGCAAGGCAGCGCGCCAGGACAAAATCTTTTACCACCTGCCGGTATGTTTGCTGCTGATAAAAATCAACGTAAGGGTTGTCACCGCGAGCAGAAAAAGATAAGCAAGTGAGCAAAAGAAATACGGTCTTTAGACACCTGAATATAATTATTTTAATTCCCAAAACCAGATTTCCTGACAGTACGGAAAGCAATCGGAGTTACATATAAACGAATTATTACTCAGAGGCTCGATAAGGTCGATATGACCACCGCCATACCCATCAATTTTATTGAAGAAAACAACACCTTTTCGGCCCAACATTGAGCGTGCACCAGCCTCGCGGTCTTTAAAGATTTCTGCCTTGCCAAACACATGGGATTTATAAAGCTGATCGGCAAGTAATTTTGCGCCAGGCTCGATTGTTTTTCCCTTATAGGGACCGGTCTTTATGGGTAAACGCCCTGTAAATTCAACATTGCATTTTAACAATGCCAGGCTCATTCTTACCGCACAGGTATTTTCGTATGCCGGTTGTTGCTTGATAATCGTCGAATAATCGTAGCCAATTTCTGAAAAAACCTGTTCACCCGAGGCAAAACCCGCGCGTGTGTGATTTGAAGAGTAATGCTGACGTTTAAGTTGTTCGTATAATGGTCTCATTTGTCACTCTCCTTTTTTGCACGGGCGTAATTCTTTCATGCCGTCAATGATGATTTTTGAAGCGCGCTCCTCGCCTTGCTGTTTCGATAAGTTCGCAAAACGAGAATAGAGAAACTCATGTATTGTATTTGGCAAAAAAGGCCTGCCCTTGCACCATGCAGTGCCCTCAGACGCGTCGACTACGCCGAGAAGATACATATTTGCCTTAATGCGTTCACGTTCATTCGTTTTCGACAGCCAGGCTTTAGCAAAACGCTCTGCACTCAGATCTAAATCGTACCCTGTTAACAGCGTCGGATCGCGTTGGAAGTTTGATGTGTCATCCTGAGGCAATGCTTCCGCTTGAGGGTATTTGTAATTTCCAGCGTCCGCGCTTGCGAGAGTAGAAACTGCCAGCAAACTGGTCGCGATCAAAAGTATATGTTTCACCGTCTATCCTTATTCACTGACAGAAATAAGCTAAGCTCTTCCGCTCAGATGGCCGGCCCCTTCGGGCCGGCAATCGTCATTACGCGTCCTTCGTCTTCAGCGACGGCAGTTTAGATACCAGACGCAGGGAAACGGTCAGACCTTCCAGCTGGTAGTGCGGACGCAGGAAGAACTTCGCGGCGTAGTAGCCCGGGTTGTCTTCGATTTCCTGCACCTGCACTTCCGCCGCCGCCAGTGGTTTGCGGGACTTAGTTTCCTGGGAGGAGTTAGCCGGGTCGCCGTCCACGTAGTTCATCACCCAGTCGTTCAGCCAGCGTTCCATCTCTTCGCGCTCGCGGAAGGAGCCGATTTTGTCGCGCACGATGCACTTCAGGTAGTGAGCAAAACGGCAGCAGGCGAACAGGTACGGCAGACGGGAGGCCAGGCGCGCGTTAGCGGTGGCATCCGGGTCGTGGTACTCGGCCGGTTTTTGCAGGGACTGCGCGCCGATGAAGGCGGCGAAGTCGGAGTTTTTGCGGTGAACCAGCGGCATAAAGCCGTTTTTCGCCAGTTCCGCTTCACGACGGTCGCTGATGGCGATCTCGGTCGGGCACTTCATGTCCACGCCTCCGTCATCGCTTGGGAAGGTGTGGCACGGCAGGTTTTCCACCGCCCCGCCGGATTCCACGCCGCGAATCGAGGTGCACCAGCCGTACTCTTTGAAGGAGCGGTTGATGTTGGCCGCCATCGCATAGGCAGCGTTTGCCCACGAGTAGCTGTTGTGGTTCGCCCCGTCGGTCTGCTCTTCAAAATCGAAGCTGTCGACCGGGTTGGTGCGAATGCCGTACGGCAGACGCGACAGGAACCGCGGCATCACCAGACCCAGATAGCGGGCATCTTCTGATTCACGCAGTGAACGCCAGGCAGCGTATTCGGTGTTCTGGAAGATTTTAGTCAGGTCGCGCGGGTTAGCCAGCTCCTGCCAGGACTCCATCTGCATCACGCCCGGCGCGGTGCCGGTGATGAACGGACAGTGGGCCGCAGAGCCGATGCGCGCCATCTCGCCCAGCAGCTCAACGTCCTGCGGGCTGTGGTCGAAGTAGTAGTCGCCCACGATGCAGCCAAACGGCTCGCCACCGAACTGGCCGTACTCCTGCTCGTAGATTTTTTTGAAGATCGGGCTCTGGTCCCAGCCCACGCCCTTGTAGCGCTTCAGGGTGCGGCCCAGCTCCTGCTTGGAGATGCTCATAAAACGGATCTTCAGCATCTCGTCGGTTTCGGTATTGTTCACCAGGTAGCTCAGCCCGCGCCAGGCGCTCTCCAGCTTCTGGAACTCCTCGTGGTGAATAATCTGGTTCACCTGCTGTGAAAGCTGCTCGTCAATACCGGCAATCAGGTTCTGAATGGTGCGGTAGGTATCGTTTGAGAAGGTCACGGTGTTTTCCAGCGCCTGCTGCGCCAGGGTTTTAACCGCGCTTTCTACGGCAGAGCGCGCCTGATCGGTTTTCGGGCGGAACTCTTTATTCAGCAGCGCGCTGAACTCGTCCTGGCTGAACGCCTGGCCCGCCTGCTGATCGTGTTGTTGAGTCTGGTTGCTCATCGATTATTCCTCGCTACCTTTCGCACTTTCGTCATTTTTTGGCAACTGGCTCAGGGATTTGAGCAGCGTCGGATCCTGGAGAATTTTCGCGATCAGCTCTTCCGCACCGTTTTTACCGTCCATGTAGGTCAGCAGGTTGGAGAGCTGGGTACGGGCTTCCAGCAGCTTGTTCAGCGGCTCTACTTTGCGGGCCACCGCGTCCGGCAGGAAGTCGTCCATGCTGTCGAAGGTTAGATCGACATTGAGCTTACCTTCGCCGGTCAGGGTGTTATCCACCTGGAACGCCACGCGCGGCTTCAGCGCCTTCATGCGTTCGTCGAAGTTGTCGATGTCGATTTCCAGGAACTTACGCTCGTCGACGGCTGGCAGATTTTCCACCGGCTTGCCAACCAGATCGGCCATAACGCCCATCACAAACGGCAGCTGAATTTTGCGTTCTGCGCCGTAGATCTCTACGTCGTACTCGATCTGCACGCGGGGAGCACGGTTGCGTGCGATGAATTTCTGTCCACTGTTACTCATTGCCATGATGTTCTCCATCAAAGATGCGCGGTGAAGGTGAAAAGGCAGACTCCATGCCTGTCGTCATAATGCCAGGACGCGTCATTCGCGGCGTCCAAAGATGTTTTCCAGTTGGTTAACGCCGTCTGGCGCCAGGTCGCGAATAATGTCCATAAAGTTGAGTTCAGACAGCCGCTGCACCCGTTCAATCATCAGCGGTGCGGGATGGCTGGGTTCGTACTGCGCAAAATACTGTTTCGCTTTTTCCAGCATCAGCTGGGCGTCGGCGCGGCTGGTCACCTGCACGCTGCGCCAGTCCGTCACCTGCTGAACGGGCGACGCGGCCACCGGCTGCGGCTCGGCGTGCTGTTCAGCCTGCGCGTCACGGTTCGGCAGCAGCTTGCTGATATCGGTCACCTGACAGGCGCTGGAAACCAGTCCGACGGTTTTCAACAGCTGTTCCATCTCCGGTACGCCACTTTCCCCGAGATAGCCGGTAAGCAGTTCGCGGATGGCCAGCAGGCGTTCGTTGATCACGATTACCGCTTCGGTGCCGGGCTGATCGCCCCGGGCCAGCTCATCGATCAGTCGTGGACGACCGCCCGGATAATCCGGACACTCGGTTTTACTGCCGTCAAGCAGCGCCTGGGCGTCACGGAGCGAAATCTCATCGCCGTTTGAGCGGAGCAGTGAGGCGTTACGCACCGCGACCGTCAGGTCAGATTTATCACTCAGCCCGGCGAGGGCGTTGATGCGGTAGAACGGATCGGTTTCGCCATACTCTTCCAGAAGCGGGTAAAGTTGCTCCCAGTAACGGGACAGGGCTTCCTGCACCAGCACTAGCCCGTCGGCGTAACCTGCCAGCCCGCGACGACGCGTCCAGGCATGGGTTAACGCCAGCATGACGCGAAGATCTTTGGTGCGACCCAGCAGGCTGGTGGCGAGTTTTTCCACCGTGTTCCAGTCGGCAGGCTCTGCCGGAATGATGGTGTCGCCAAACTGCTGCTCGGCTTTACCCTGACTGGCCTGACCCATGGCCTGGAAATCAGCGTCGTACTCCAGGTTTTCACCGCAGGGGTTATCGGGGCTTATCGGCGCGAGAAATTCATCGATATTCATAAGATCCCTGCTTATTCAAACATAGGCGGGTAAAGACCGTGGCGGCCCGGACGGGCGCCGCCTGCCGGATCGAACAGCAGCGTAAAGAGCTGCCCGGTGAAGTTTCCACTGTGGACGTGGGTGTACAGCGGATAGCCGTCGCAGCGGTTTGTCCACCAGTAGCTGGTCTGGCGCAGCGGATCAAAACACTCCGCCGCCTGCGGCCAGCCCAGCGTGCTCTGACCATCGTCGTCATAGCCAATCACGTCGAGAATGTCGGAACGCTTTTGCGGCTCAACCGGCTGGGGCGCCGGGATGGTCATCAGCATTTCATCCAGCTGGGTGGCAGAATAGCTGTTACGCACCGCGTGCAGCCCCAGACGGCCAAGCTGCTGGTACCAGCTTTCAGCCTGCCCGAGCAGGCGGGATGACCATTCGGCGGGGGTGAAGCTCAGTTGCAGGCATACCGGATAGTGGCGGCCTACGCTGTCACGGCCTGGCAGCAGGCAGCCCATCTGAATCATCTGGCTACCGAGCATCGGCGGGACGACAAAGTTCCACACCGGGGCTTTTGAAAACGGGCGCTCGCCGCTGCGCTGCTCTTCCTGTTGCCAGGACAGCAGGCCGACCTGGAACCAGTGCGACCACTGGCGTTGCAGGGTATCCGGAAAGCGACGCTGCAAAAAATCTCCGGCGCTGGGTAATTTGCCATACCAGCTATAACGGTTCATCGCAGGGGTATTCGTCATACGGCTGTCCTTGCGGTTATGGGCATGTGAAACGGGGAAGCTGGAACGGGTTGCGGATGCTGTTCGGGGCAAACTCCAGCGTGACCTGATGTCCGTCGACGTTGAAGGTCGCCTGACGGCTCAGGCTACCCGCGCCAGGGCTGGTGCGCGCCTTGTCGAAAAAGCGGTTGAGCGCCCAGGAACCGTTAGTTACCAGCGTTGCGGTGCTGCCATTGGTCAGACCGAGCTGCATACGCACCTGGTTCGTCCCGCCCGGCCCCGGCCAGTTCATGATCTGCACCGCCTGCGGACCGTGGCTGTAGCGCAGCAGCTGGCCGTCCACGTCCAGCGTCAGGTTCAGAATGGTGTTGTCCATCCGCACGGTGCGCACCGTGACCTTAAAGGATGGCGTGGTCGCGCCGTTGGCAAAGAAGGCATCGCGGACAGACTGCGCCTGCTGGAACGGACGCAACAGCCCTTCGCTGCCCGACAGCGTTTTACCGTCGATGCCCGGCATAAAGCGCCAGTTCGCCTGGGTGGTGTCCACCTTGTTGGTCAGGTTGTCGCGGAAAAAGGTGTCCATCAGTCCGGTGCCCGGCGCGAACATGCGGGCGAGATCGTCCGGCGTCACCTCGGTGCTGGCGCTGCGCACCAGTGGATAACGCCCGGCAATCGCCTGACGGCAGAACCCACCCACTTCCACGTTAATGCGCTTACGCACGTTCTCCAGATCGCGACGCTGGGTATCGCTGCTGGCGCCGACGGCCATATTGCTGAACATGGTTTGCAGCCCGCCCGGCAGACGTCCCGCGCTGGCTTGCAGGCGGCTGATTGCATCGCCGCCCGGCGCGGGCATACCGCTGTTTGCCGCATCCTGAACGGCGGTCAGGTAGCGATAAAGCTCGTCAACCTGCTTAAGAAAATCGTCAAAGACGATGGTCTTGCCACCCTTCTCCAGCGGCTGCGCCAGCTCAATCATCGGCGCATAGTGGTCGGTCACCAGTTGCTCAGGCGCCTGCGTCACGACCGCGCCCTGCGTCGGGGCATTGTCACCGTTGCTGAACAGCGCTTCCAGCGTGCGGGTGGCGCGGTTGCTTTGGTCTTCCGCTTTCTGCGCATCTTCCGGCGCAGGCGCAGTGCGCGACAGGGTCAGCACCTTGCTCAGGTTAAGCACCAGACGGCGCAGCGGCGAGTTGGTGCCTGAAAGCAGGCGCGCGGTGTTAATACGCTGGGAAAGATCGGCGCTGTTGTTGAGCTGAATGTCAGCGAGAAAGCGATCCCAGTTGACGATAAAGTCGCGCATGTAGAGCTGGCGCACGGCGTTGTCGATCTGCTGTTTATCTTCCTGGGCGGTGGTCGCTCCCAGTACCCAGGCGTCGTCCTCGTGCAGGGCGGTGGTCACGCTGTCGATCTGGTCGTTGAAGCTCTTCCAGTAGCCGTCCGGCGTATACAGACCCGGTACGCCTTCACTCACCGGCTTGCCGCTTTTACGGGAAAACACCAGCTCGCTCTGCGGGCCGCCGAGATCTGAAAGCGAAACCGGCTTCAGGTTTTCATCATGCTCCAGCAGACGTTTCAGGCGGCCATATACGCGTGTTGAGAGCGGCTGCTGGTTGATAAGCGCCCTTTCACGTGCCACCAGATCCTCATCCTGCGCATACGGTGAAGCCTGAATTTTTGGCTCCAGCAGCTGGGTCAGGTGCCATTCCAGCTCCTGAAGCTGCGCCTGCGTCACGTTCTGCGGCAGGTTGCGTTGCAGGTTGAGCATCACCCACGAGTGCAGGAATTTGCCGTCATAGTGCTTCGGCTGGTAGAGCATCTGATAGGCTTTCAGCGCCTCATAGCTGTACTCCACATCGCTGCCGTTGTCGTTGCGCAGCCAGGTGGTAATGTGCATCGCCACGGCGGGCAGCAGCATCTGATCCAGCGCCTTCTGGTACAGAGACTGCGAGGCATCGCTGACGTCATCCCCGCGATAAAGCCCCATGCGGCGGGAAACCGGCGGGTCGTTAACGTCGAAGGCATTGCTTTTCGGCAGATCCACCAGGCTGTTAAGCAGCGGCAGAAGCGCAAACAGATCGCGCTGGGGCTGGTTTTGCAGCGCCTTGCTCTGCTGCTCCAGCATCGGCACTTTTGCATCCACCTCTTCCAGATAGGCTTTATTTTTGGCGTAGCTGGTCAGCCACAGGCCACCCAGGATCACCAGCAGGGCCAGCAGCGCCGCGTAGCCGGACCACATCACGGCGCGGTTGCGCAGTTCCCACCAGCGGTTTTCCCCGGCGATGCCTGCTTCCTGGAAAATCACGTTTTGCAGCAGGTTTTTAATGAAGAAGCTTTGGCCCTTCGCGCCTGGGATCGGCGCCTCTTTGCTCACCGAATCCCAGCGCGTGCTTTCCCCCCCTTCAGGTAAGGAGAGCGCGCGATTCAGCTCGCCCATCACGCGGTCAAACGGCATCCCTTCCTGAGTGCCGCTGGCAAAGTAGATGCCACGCGGAGAGAATTCGGTTTCGAAGTTTGAGCGAGCAAAGACCGAGCTCAGGTAGTCAGCCAGCAGCGGACGCAGCGCGGCGAACTCCTGCGGGAAGAGATAGGCTTCCGCACGGGTTTTGGCGTCATGCTCTTTGAGCATGGTTTCCGGAAGGCCAGCATCCAGACGCTGTTGCAGCAGGGAAAATTCCTGCTGGAAGTTGCCCATCAGGTCGTAATCTGCGTGTTTGGTCTGCTCCCACGGCAGCGTAAAGCCCCAGATCTGGTCGCGCTGGGCTTTGTCGTAATCCGCAAACCAGGCGCGGAAGCCTTTAAGCAGGTCCGCTTTGGTCACCATCACATACACCGGGAAGCGAATACCCAGCTGTTCATGCAGCTCGGAGAGACGCTGGCGCAGGTTGACCGCCTGCTGGCGCGAGGCCTCAGCGGACTGCGAAAGCAGGTCGGAAATGCTGATGGTGATAATCACGCCGTTGATGGGCTGGCGACGGCGGTATTTACGCAGCAGGTTGATAAATTCCAGCCACTCTCCGGCGTCCTGAACCTGCTCGCTCTCCTGAGTGGTGTAGCGCCCCGCGGTATCCAGCAGAACTGCCTCGTTGGTAAACCACCAGTCACAGTTGCGCGTTCCGCCAATGCCGCGCAGCGCGGTTTTACCGAAGCGATCCGCCAGCGGGAATTGCAGCCCGGAGTTGGCCAGCGCGGTGGTTTTACCTGAACCTGGCGCGCCAATAATGACGTACCACGGCAGCTGATAGAGGTACTGTGTGCTGAAGCGCTGCGTCCACTGCGCGCCATGTCCCGCTTTGCTGAAGTGGGCTTTTTTCAGCATCTGGGCGGCTTCATCGAAACGCCCGGCAAGGATCTGCTCCTCGCTGTTCAGACGTTTCTGCGGATCGGCCGCCTCAGGGCTGGTGGTATTTTCGTTGAGCTTGTCCATCAGCTTACGGTTCAGCCAGGCGTTATACAGCCGCGGCAGAATGTGGCTCTGGGCCCAAATCAGGTAGACCACCGCAATGCTGATGACGCGGTTCTGCTCTGATTCAAGGGGCCGGGTATCCACGATGGACAACAGCGGGCCAATCATCCAGATGACCGCCGCGAGCGCCGTTACGCCCAGGAAGCTCCACAGAATGCGATTGGTCAGTATAGAAAGTAGAGTTGTCAGCATCCTTAGTTTCCTTGCGGCAATCCGTTCAGCTCGGCCTGGGTATTGTCAGGCGATACCAGCAGCGTAATTTCCACGCGGCGGTTACGGGCGCGATTTTCAGGCGTGGTGTTAGGCGCTACCGGGTTGATCTCACCCCGCCCTTCGGCTTTGACACGCTCAGGCTGTGAGAGGCTACCCTGGAGCTGTTTTTGCACCGAACGGGCGCGCTCAAGCGAGAGTTCATAGTTGGAGGCGAAGCGTGCGCTGCGGATCGGCACGTTGTCGCTGTACCCCACCACCAGAATTTTGCCGCTGACGTTATTCATCGCCTGGGCGATGCGGTCGATGACCGGCTCATAGCGATCGCGCACCACCGTTGAGGCCGAGGCAAAGAGTCCGTCCCCTTTCAGGATCACCACGCTGCGATCCGCCTCATCCTTAACGGCCACCAGACCGGCATCAATTTCTGGTTTCAGGAAGCCGCGCAGGTTCAGCACCGCCGGCAGCTGACGCGCAGGCTGCTGGATGGTGGTTTCCGGCAGTTGGGACTGGTAAATTTTCGCCAGCACCGGGCTAGTGTTATCACCCAGACGCCAGTTCAGCACGATATAGAACAGGCAGGCGATAAAGCCGACCAGCGCCACGCACGCCCAGAGTGGGATCATCGGCCGCCAGAGCTTGCGCAGTACGGGGCGATCTTCCGGGTGCGGCGAGAGCGGCGGCGGGTAGCTGCCGCGCACGCCACGGATCATCTGCCACAGGCGCTGTTTGATGGTTTCAAGCTGGGTCCGGCCATTGTCCAGCACGCGGTAGCGGCCTTCAAAGCCGAGCAGCAGACAGTAGTTGATCATCTCCAGCAGCAGAATGTGTTCGCGCGGATTCTGCGACAGACGCGCCAGCAGCTGGAAAAACTTCTCACCGCCCCAGGTTTCGTTATGAAACGTCACCAGCAGACCATTGCTTGACCAGACGCCGCTGCTTCCCCACGGGGTCAGCGCGGCGGCTTCGTCCAGCGCCGTGCAGAGGCAGTAGCGCGCGCCGACAATCACTTCATACGGTAAGCCCGCCTGCTGGCATCGCACTTCGAAACGGCGAATTTCGTCAATCAGGCGCTGGCGCAGCCCGACCTGATCGTCGTGGGAAACCGAATGACGGATTTGCGGAATCGCATTGAGCAGCGGATTGGCGGCCGCCACCAGCTGATTGTTCCCACTGGCTCCGGTAAACACGGCATCACTGCCGGTATCCTGTCGTTCCTGCATATTAAGCGCTCGCTTTATTATTCTGTCGGGCTACGGATGGCCCAGAACTCCATATCGAGACCCGGGAATTCCCCTGCGAGATGCAGCGCGAATGCCCCGGACTTGTCCATCTCGTGCCACAGTTCGCTGCCCCTCTCGAGCTCGAAATAGCTGTAGCCTGCATGCCACGGGATCTGCGGCGGCGCGACGGGCATTGCCCGAAGCATGATGCCCGGCAGCTGGAGCTGGACCAGATCGCGAATTTTCGACACTGGCGCAACCTTCATTTGGGCAGGGAAATGGGTTTGCAGGTGTTCGCCGGGGACATTGGCTTTTACCGCCAGCACGAAGCCAAATTCGCGGACCATGCTGGTCTCCGGCACGGTGGCGATGTTCAGCCCGTGGGAGCGTTCGTGCAGCGGCAGCTGGATGGCATGATCTTCCATGACCAGCGACAGCCCCTGACGCAGCATCAGCATCAGTTTGCTGAAGCAAACGGCGAGATCGTCATGGTCGTATACCGGCAGTATGCTCTCTGCGGTACGCTGCGGCGTCCAGGTGGCGAGCTCCGTGGCGAACGGCAGCCAGCTGCGCCAGAGCGCTTCCGGGTGAAGCAGCGGCAGCGTTTTTAAATGTGAGACGTCGCCAAGGTGGCGGTTGATCAGCGAGAGAAGCGTGAACTCAACCATCTCGGACGTATTGAAACGCCCCGGCTGGCGCAGTCGACCGCCGATCTGCTGGCTACGCTGCACCAGCAAGCCGTGCAGGTCATTGATCATGCCGTACAGCTGCGGGCTGTTATTGGCGTTCAGCATTGGCGGGATGTAGCTGTTATCCAGCCGCACGTGGTTATCGTTGCGCTTTTCGGTGACGTACGCCACGCCGATGGCGGTCCATTCTGCCGTCAGATCTTTCTCCAGCATCAGGGTCAGACGCAGGCGGCCAAACTGGACCGTCGCCTCCCCGACCGACATGGCGTTGTCGTCTTCCACCTCTTGTTCAAAGGTAATAAAACGCGCCAGAGAAGACTGCTCCTCGCTGAAAATCACCTCTTCACGGCCACCGCGACGAACCGGCAGCGCAAGCACCACCTTTTCATTGGTCAGATTATCGGGGATTTTTAGCGGAGCCGGACCGTTGCGGTCGCTGCGAACCTGGAAAAAGGTGCCGTCAGGCAGCAAACCGCTACAGTAGCTCAGGGCAATACAGCCCTGGCGAAGCATCGCTTCATCCAGCTCAAGGTCGAGAAAGCCCCAAAGATACGATCGCTGCAAGGCCCCCCACTCACGAACGTGGTTGAGGAGGTAACTTTCTGTCCGCTGAAAATGGTGGGGACGCAGGAACATGCCCTCGGTCCAGACGACCTTTTCTGCTTTCGTCATGATGATCTCTTTCCTGTTATGAAGGGCGTTACTGGCTGATGACCCGGATACCATTTACGTCAAGAAAGACGCTGGCCTGGAGTTCATCTGCGGACCATTTCCAGAACTGGTAAATCGCGTTTTCGCCGGGAACAGGCAAAGGAAGTGAGACGCGCCATTTTTTGCCGTCCAGCGCCTGGTATTCCGCCATCACGCCGATATAGCGCGCTTCCGGTGAGCTTTGTCCGCTCAGGGTTTTCGAAAGCTGGCCCGGCATCAGGAAGAACACATCGCTGTTCAGCAGATTCGCGCCAAGCGTGGCTGACGCGTTGTTCTGTAAGGAGTAGAAGTCACTGGACATGAAATCCGCATCGGATTTCAGCAGCAACACTCTGACCTTAAGCGGTGCAGAATCATTGATTTGAGGATGAGCCTGAAACTGAAGATTGTAGCGGGAGGGGTCGCTGTGTGAAGACGACGTACAACCACCGATCAGCGCGAGAATCAACGCAAAAAAAGGGAACCACATCCGATGAAAATTTTTATTATTCATAAAAATATGCTCGTGAAACCCATTTAGTTCAGGATCCAGGTACCGTTCGCGCTGTCTTTGCAGGCTTTGCTGTTGCCATCGACATCAACACAGGTGGTTTTCTTACGCGCTTTCGGGCGCAGTGCCTGTTTACGCACGGTGGCTTCGTACTGGTCAGCCTTGATCACGGCACGCATCGGCACGTAACCAATCAGCTGTTCACTCCCTTCATCGGCCAGCGCCATCCAGAAATGTTCAACCTGCCCCAGCACAACGTAAGTTTTGCCGGTCTCAAGCGTACGGATCACTTTTCCGCCGTAGTCAGGACGGCTCATCAGGGATGCCGGGTACATGGCACGGTAAGGTTCATTCACCTGAGTGAACTCCGCCGGAGGGGTAACAGCGTGACGGTGCGTCAGCGTGATGCCATTCACCTGGCTGGTCACAATCGTATCATCGGTGATCGCTGGTTTCTGCGGCGCCTTACAGCCCGCCACCGCCATAACAAACAAAAGTGATAACAATACGCGCAGTTTCATATGCTTTTCCGTAGCGATATTTAGAGGATGAAGAGAGGGGATAAAATTTGACTTAGGTGCTATTGTTAAAATAGTCGGAATATTTTCAGCAGGTAACTATTTTAAGGCATAGCTACCGCACGAACCCGACAGAAATGGGCCCAGCATGCTCCTGACATATTTTGACAAACGGTAGACAAGTTTACATGAGCTTGTCATCAATTCAATATTTCCCACCTGCTTAATGGCGTTTAATGATACGCCCAATGCATTATAGGATTAATCTCATAAAAAATGCGCACTTAGGTAAAATCGTCTTTTTCTTAGACAGATTTCAAGCATAACTCTATGAAAATTAATGGCTAAACAGGAAAAAGAGAACCACTATCATTAACGTAACCCCTTATTATCTCCACTACCATAATTAGTAGAATTTCATTTTTTCTGTGCGCTGCGGGATATATCTGGGATATTTTCATTGTTGCATTCAGAAGATAACTTTTATTGTGCACGAGCGTCCCGCATAAACAAATGGCGGCTAAGAAAATGGCAGAAATTTAATTTCGCGATCCGAAATAACCTGAGCAAAATTCCCCTTTGGGGTTATTTTTTGCACCTAAACAATTAAGCCCGGCTACATCTTTTTGCTCTCTCATCGTTCAGCGCGCTCCCTTGCAGCCCATAAACTGGGGGGGGTCAGCGGCGCTGACAGTGAACCTCACGCAAGAAGTTTTACCGTTACTACATATTTATTTTACTTCTTCCCAACATCTGCCGTTCTACTCTTTCACCCGGCACGCCTCATTTGTCTCTTCTACAATGTTCGCCTGCCGCTTGACTTATTTTGTGATAAAGGTACTTTTCAGGACATGAAGAAGATCCTGATTATCGTTCCTGATGGTGGCATGTTGTTTGAGGCCGCCGGTATCGCCGACATTCTGATGCAGGCCAACCGTCTGCACCCGGACGGCCTTGCGCAGCCCCGCTACCGCATCATTATCGCCACCACCCAGCCTCATCTGGTGATCCATGGCCAGTCCGGTTTGAACCTGCTGGCGGACTATCGCCTGCCGGAGCTGGATCCGCGCGAGCCGCTGGACACGATCATCATTACCGGCCGCGGCATGAATGAGCTGGAGAGCACCGCCGTGGTGGACTGGCTGCACCTGGCCGCGCCGCATGCGCGACGCGTCGCCTCTGTCTGCGGCGGGGCCCTGCTGCTGGCACAGGCCGGACTGCTCGATGGGCGCCGGGCAACGACCCACTGGCGGCTTCTGGAAACCCTGAAAACCCGCTATCCTGCGGTCAACGTTGAGGGCGGCCCGCTCTATGTTCAGGATGGCCCCGTCTGGACGTCCGGCGGCGTCAGCTCCGGGTTTGACCTGACGCTGGCGCTGGTGGAGGATGATTACGGCTTCACCCTCGCCCGCAATGTGGCGCAGGATATGGTGATGTACCTGCGTCGGCCTGGCGGCCAGCTACAGTTCAGCCGCTATAATCTGGAGCAGTCTGGCGCGACCGGACCAGTCAGCGAACTGCAAAGCTGGATCCTGCAAAACCTCACCGCAGATTTGTGCGTCGAAAGGCTGGCCGAACGGGTCGCCATGAGCCCGCGCAATTTCACCCGCGTGTTCACGCGTGACGTGGGCGTGCCTCCGGCCCGTTATGTCACCGAAGCGCGTCTGGCCGCCGCCCGACAGCTTCTGGAGCAGACCCAGGATCCGCTTGAGGTCATTGCCGAAAAAAGCGGGTTTGGTACCAGCATCAACCTGCGCCGCGTTTTTGAAAAGCAGCTTCATCTCACGCCGGGCGAATACCGTCAGCGCTTCCACTGCCGCAGAATGGCGTAATATGATCCTTTTTTGTCATTTACGCCATCTGACCTGACGCCTACAGTAACTCCAGACAACACAGATAAGGAGTGCATCATGGTTAAGGTCGGTATTAACGGTTTCGGCCGTATCGGACGTAATGTCCTGCGCGCGGCGCTGGGCAACCCGGATCTCCAGATTGTGGCCATTAACGATCTGACGGACAGTAAAACCCTCGCCCATCTGCTGAAATATGACTCTCTGCTCGGCACGCTGCCGGTGCCTGTGGAAGCGGCGGACGGCGCGCTACAGGTTGACGGGAAACGCATCACAGTATTCAGTGAACGCGACCCGGCAAACATTGCGTGGAAAGACGCAGGCGTTGAGGTGGTAATTGAAGCAACCGGCTTCTTCACCGAACGTGAAAAAGCGGCGGTGCATATCACGAGCGGCGGCGCAAAACGCGTCATTATTTCCGCCCCGGCTAAAAATGATGATCTGACGGTGGTGATGGGCGTGAACCACACGCTGTACGATCCGGCCCAGCATTTTGTGGTCAGCAACGGGAGTTGCACCACTAATGGTCTGGCGCCAGCGGCGCAGGTGCTGCACCAGCAGTTTGGCATTGAGCACGGGCTGATGAACACCACGCATGCCTACACCAACAGCCAGGCGCTGCATGACCAGCCGGAAAAAGATCTGCGCGGCGCGCGCGCGGCAGCATTATCGATTGTGCCTTACTCCAGCGGCGCGGCAAAAGCGCTCGGGAAAGTGATCCCCGAGCTTGACGGTAAACTCACCGGGTATTCCCTGCGCGTGCCGGTTCCGGTGGTGTCGATTGTCGATCTGACGGTGACGCTGAGCCGCAACGTGACCGCCGAAGAGGTGAATGACGCGTTCCGTCAGGCTGCCACCAGCGGGCCGTTGAAAGGCATCCTGGGCTACAGCGATGAACCGCTGGTCTCCCGTGATTATCAGGGCGACCCGCGCTCATCCATCATCGACGGGCTTTCAACGCTGGTGATTGGCGGGAATATGGTGAAAATCCTGTCGTGGTATGACAACGAATGGGGCTTCTCGAACCGTCTGGTGGATCTGGCGGTGCTGATGGATAAGAAAGGGTTGTAGCCGATCGTATTGCCGGGTGACGCTTGCGCATACCCGGCCTGCAAAATGGCCCCTCTGCCTGCTAACAGGGGGGCATCATGACACTCTTCAGAAATAATATTTAAACCGCACACGACCGCCATAACGATCGTCGTTCTTATCGCTTCCCTTTTTCGGCGACGCGTTCACCCACGAAGCGTAGGCGCCCAGGTAAATGTTAAAGTTCTTCATCTTCATTACGTTGGGAATAAGGTATGACGCATGGACAGTGTGAATATCATACTCACCCGGATCGGTGATCCAGCAATCATTCTCACACTCTGCGTCAAAGGTTGAAGTGTTAAATTCGTCGATTTCGTTATGCGCATAAATATAGCCCAGGTCATGGTGAATCCGTAACCGGTGCGGTCAGACTGATCGACCCAACGACCCGCGTCATCCCGATAGCCATAAGCATTGTTGACCAGATTGGTTTCCATGGCGACGGCCGTTGAGAACGGGCCTTCCTGCCACGAAATAACTGGCCGGACATAGGCGACGTTCTTATCATTTTCCAGTTCCGCGCCATGGTAGCGCTGGTCGACGTACAGATCGCTGCCGTCTTTGAACAGCGTATTCAGCTCGAAATACCAGTTATCCAGCGTTTTACTCATCAGGAAGTTACCGCCGCTGTCGGTACGGCCACGCCCCTCTTTCAGCATATAAATGTAACCATAGCCGTCGCTATAAAGATCGTCCGCTGTATTGCCTGAGTATTCAACAAAGGTATCCTGGTTGAGCGGGAACATATCGTAGACTTCAAAACCTCCAACTTTAATTTCCCAGTCGTTTTCTGCGCCAAAGAAATATACCGCATCATCAAGGTACATTTGCCCTGCCAAATCGCCCAGTGGTTGTACAGAAAATCCGGCAAAATGGCCGTTATCCATTTTTCGGTAACCCTCAAACCCCAGCAAAATACGACCATTAATATCCCACCGTTCTTTATCTCCCGGCGCCCAGTCGCTATTAGCACTTTACTTAACAGAAGTCAGACTGCCGGTTTTGCTGGTAGCATCCATATTAAATTCCACATCGCCATAAAATTTTATATCTCCAAAGCCCGAAAGCGTCAGCTTCGGTGGTGCGTCTTTATTGACGGGCTTTTCTGACTGGACGACCACGGGAGCAGCCTGCTGACTGGCCGCCTGCTGTTGTTTCAACGCCTCGATTTGCGCCTCCAGTTGCGCCAGTTTTTCATCTACGCTCGTCGCGCTTTGTGCCGCAAAAAGAGAGCCAGAACAGAGTGCCCCCACGAGGACAACCATTTTTTTAATTGCATAGAATCCATCCTGAAATAAAAGTGAATACCCGAAGTGATGGGCCACTCTATTTCGTCTAAATGTTTTTCGGCAGGCTATTATGTTTTTTTGTTATGTCGGTTATGTTTTTTACTTTGTGTGACCTTCACGGAAAGTTATTCGCGGAATGTAATAAAGAAACACAACCCCATTCACAGAATTAAAAAAGGTTGCAACCCATAAATCTGGTCAATATTCATAGTGTGCCCTGACAGGATATTTAATTAAAATCATTCCCCAAAAAACATTCCCCGAGTAAATAGTTTTCGGCGCGCTTCTCACGTCCGGGCGCGGCGGTAAATTGTCTGGTAATGCGCAAAATGGGATATCTAACACGCGAAGCGGGCAATATTCGTCTAAGGTTTTCAGGTGATTGACGACAGCGGTGACGCTGCCCAGCGACGAATGGAGATGAACCGATGATAAAAACTCGAATGCTACGCCCTGGCTTGTTACACCTTACGTTGGCAGGCGCCCTACTCGGTGTTACCGCATTTGGTTATGCTGAAGACCAGCCAACGAGCCAGCAAAGCTCACCTGATATTCTCCTTGGCCCCCTCTTTAATGAAGTACAGAGCGCCAAACTGTTCCCGGATCAGAAAACCTTCGCGGATGCCGTTCCCAAAAGCGACCCGCTAACCATCCTGGCGGATTACCGGATGCAGCATACCCAGTCCGGTTTTGACCTGCGCCACTTCGTAGAGATGAACTTTATCCTGCCGAAGGAAGGTGAGAAATACGTTCCCCCTGAAGGCCAGAGCCTGCGCGAACACATTGACGATCTGTGGCCTGTACTGACCCGCACCACTGACAAAGCGAACAAATGGGACTCCCTCCTGCCCCTGCCAAAGCCCTATGTCGTGCCGGGAGGACGCTTCCGCGAAGTCTATTACTGGGACAGCTATTTCACCATGCTGGGGCTGGCCGAGAGCGGCCACTGGGATAAGATCGGCGACATGGTGGACAACTTCGCTTACGAGCTTGATACCTGGGGCCATATCCCTAACGGTAACCGCAGCTACTACCTGAGCCGCTCTCAGCCGCCTTTCTTCTCGCTGATGGTGGAATTGCTGGCCACGCATGACAGCGACGCGTTGAAGAAATACCGTCCGCAGATGGAGAAAGAGTACGCTTACTGGATGGAGGGGGCTGATGGGCTCCAGCCTGGTCAGGCGAACAAACGCGTGGTGAAGCTGGATGACGGCTCGATCCTCAACCGCTACTGGGACGATCGGGACACGCCGCGCCCTGAGTCGTGGCTGGATGACGTGACCACCGCCAAAAATAACCCTAACCGTCCGGCCACCGAAATTTACCGCGATCTGCGCTCTGCCGCGGCCTCGGGCTGGGATTTCAGCTCCCGCTGGATGGACGATCCACAGAAGCTGGGTACCATCCGCACCACCAGCATCGTGCCGGTGGATCTGAATGCGCTGATGTTTAAGATGGAAAAACTGCTGGCCCGCGCCAGTCAGGAAGACGGCGATAACGCCAGTGCAAGTAAATATGACGCGCTGGCCTCCGCACGTCAGAAAGCCATGGAAAGCCACCTGTGGAACGATAAAGAGGGCTGGTATGCGGATTACGATCTGAAAACCGGGAAGGTGCGTAATCAGCTGACGGCCGCAGCCCTCTTCCCGCTGTATGTGAAGGCCGCATCACAGGATCGCGCCGATAAAGTGGCCGCAGCCGCGTCGTCACGCCTGCTGAAACCGGGTGGTATTTCTACCACCACCATCAACAGCGGGCAGCAGTGGGATGCGCCGAACGGCTGGGCGCCGTTGCAGTGGGTAGCGGTGGAAGGGTTGCAGAACTATGGTCAGCAGAAAGTGGCGATGGACGTAACCTGGCGTTTCCTGAAAAACGTTCAGCATACCTACGATCGCGAGAAGAAACTGGTTGAGAAGTACGATGTCTCTTCGACCGGTACCGGCGGTGGCGGCGGTGAGTATCCGTTGCAGGACGGTTTCGGCTGGAGTAACGGCGTGACGCTCAGGATGCTGGACATGGTCTGTCCGAAAGAGAAGCCGTGCGACAGCGTACCGGAGAATCAGCCTGCGGCAAACGATGATGTTGCACCTGCGAAACAGGCGGCGCAGTAGCGCCCCTCACCCTGACCCTCTCCCCGGTGGGGCGAGGGGACGGTTCCGTGCAATAGATTGGCCCGGTAGCGAAGCGCCACCGGGCTTTTTTCAGAAGCTGTAACTCGCCCCGACCTGGAACGTGCGGTCGCGGCCTATCCAGCAGTTGGTCGCGTCATAGCAGGTGAGCGTCTCTTTGTTGGTGACGTTCTGCGCGCTCGCTTTCAGCGTCAGCCCCTCCAGCGATGGCGCCAGCTCGCCCATGCGGTAAGATGCCGCCAGATCGTATTGCGTCGTACCGCCCAGCTTGCCTGCGTCGTTGGCTGGCGAGATCTCCATTGGCCCGGTGTAGCGTGCCCCTGCCCCCAGCGTTAACCCTCTCAGCGGTGTGCTGTCAAAGGTGTAATCTCCCCACAGATTAAAGGCGTTCTCAGGGACCTGCGTCGGTCGTTTGCCCTGGTACTTGTCATCTTCGGTATTGATGGCGTGGGTGTAGGCATAGTTGGCAATCAGCGTCAGGTTATCCGTTGGACGACTCATAGCGGAAAGCTCCGCACCTTTCGATTCCACTTCCCCGGTCTGGCGATAGTTGAGGAAGCCCGGATCGCTGGTCACCACATTTTTCTGACGAATGTTAAACACCGAGGCGGTGAAGGTGGTTGCGTAATCCGCCAGCAGGTATTTCACCCCACCCTCCACCTGCTTGCTGGTGGTGGGCTTAACGTCTTTCGCGGTCAACGTGCCCTGCGGCGATACCGGGGCGAACCCTTCCGAATAGCTGATAAACGGTGAGAGACCATTGTCGAAGGCATAAAGCGCGCCCAGTCGCTTAGTGAGGCGATCCTGCGATACCCAGGCTTTGTCACCGTTTTGCAGATAGTTGGTGGTGACAGAACGGTAGTCGTCATAGCGCAGGCTGGCCAGCACGTTCAGCCCGCCAAACGCAATCTGATCCTGGAGGTAATAGCCATTCTGCTGATAGCTGAGACGGTTTTTCTGCGCGGTTTCAAGCCCCAGCGCATCGTTATCGATCTGCGAGTGATCCGGATTACGCATATCGATACCCGGTGTGGACGAGGCGTAACGATAATGGAAGTGAGAGTTCAGCTTCTGGTAGTCAAAGCCCGCCAGCAGATGATGTTTCCAGTCCCCCAGCGCGACGGTTCGGGTGACCTGGTTATCAATGTTGAAGCTCTGTAAATCTTCATCCGTGGTATAGGCGAAGCGGTTAAGCTGGTAGACCTCGCTGCCCGTCCCGGTTGAATAGGCGCTGCGCTGGTGGGTGTCCACGTCAAAGTAGCGCGCTTTCTGGCTAAAGCCCCAGCCACTGTCAAACTCATGTTCAAAGCTGTAGCCCAGCATCCACTGACGCTGCTTAAAGCCGCTCCACTCATCCCCGGCATAGTCACGACGATCGGCGTATTTAGACCGTAGATAGCTTAGCGGCATCGGATCAGACGGCGTCAGGCTCGGCGTATTTTGCGCCAGCGCGTCAATGGTCAGGCGCGTTTTGTCATCCGGCTGCCAGGTCACGGAGGGGGCCACCAGATAGTTTTCATAGCGCGTGGTGTGCGCCTGTTCGTCACTCTCTGTCGCTTTACCCAGCAGGCGATAGTTCCAGTCGCTGGTCGCAATCTGCCCCGTGGAATCCAGGTACCCCTCTTTCAGATTGCGGTTTCCGGTGTTAAAGCCCAGTTCTGTTTTCGCCTCTTTCTGCGGCTTTTTACTCTGAATATTGACCAGCCCGCCCGGGGAGCCGCCGCCATACAGCACGGATGACGGCCCCTTCAGAATATCGACGCTCTCAATCAGCAGCGGATCGATTCGCGCTTTAGTGTTCCCGGTGACGTTATAGGGAAGTTGCAGGCCGTTGTAGAACTCCTGCTCGACGTTGAACCCGCGGATTTTGTACTCGCTCATGTAAGAGGTGCTCCCGCGCACCTCCGTGGAAACGCCCGGCGCATAGCGCAGGATCTCGTTTACCGAACTGGCGTGCCGCTGCTCAATCTCTTTAGCGGCGATGGTGTTGATCACCTGGGGCGTTTTACTTTCCGCGACGGCTGATTTCGTGGCGCTGTTGGTCCAGGCAGGGAGCGCGCTGCCCTGCTCTGTACCGGTCACCACGATGGTGGGTTCTTCTGCAAAAGCCTGTGTTTGCAATGCCAGCGTGACGGCGCCTGCTAACGCGCATAACGCAAAACGTGAGGTGCTCATAGTGTTGTCTTGTTATTAGATGGTATTGGGAACGCCAATTATTATCATTTCCATTAGCAAATCAATATCGGCGGAGAAAAACAGATCGTTTGTATTAAGTTTCATGCCAGCGTGCCGATAACCCAGAGACAGTCTGTCATCTATCGAGGAGCCATCTGGCGTGAGTAGCTACAGTGAGCAGTTCCTGAAACAAAATCCGCTGGCTGTATTAGGGGTGTTACGCGACCTGAAAAAGGGCGAGGTGCCGCTGCGCATCAACTGGTCAACCAGCCAGTTTATCAGCAAGATCCTGGACGTGACGGCAGAACACCTGATCGTGGATCTGGGTAGCCAGAGCGAAGAAAACCGTGCCGCGCTCCAGGCAGAAAACCTCTCGGTGATGGCCGAAACGCAGGGGGCTAAAGTCGAGTTTATACTGCCCCGCCTGACCACGATCGCGTACCAGGGTTTGCCTGCGTTTATCGCTCCCCTGCCCGCTAACCTCTGGTTCGTGCAACGCCGCGAGTTTTTTCGCATCAGCGCCCCGCTTCACCCGGCCTATTTCTGTAAGGCAAAAATGCCGGACAAAAAAGAGATCCGCTTTCGTCTCTTCGACCTGTCACTGGGCGGGATGGGCGCGTTAATGGATACGCCGAAGCCGGAAGGACTGGTGGAAGGCATGCGTTTTAGTCAGATTGAGCTGGATATGGGCGGATGGGGACGCTTCTGGTTTGACGCCCAGCTGATTGCCATCAGCGAGCGTAAGGTGGTGGACAGCAAAAACGAAACCATTACCACGCCGCGACTGAGCTTTCGCTTTCTGAATGTCGGGCCAGGCGCCGAACGCGAACTACAGCGCATCATCTTCTCACTGGAGCGTGAAGCGCGGGAACGCGCGAACAAAGTGCGCTGAAAGGCGTCGGGCAGCATGCTGCCGCCCGACAAAGGCGTTACATGGCGTCCATCGCTTTCTGTACTTTCCAGATATAACGTGGAGCCTGTGCTGAAGGATGATTCTTCACAACGTGCTCGAAGAATTCATCTTTATCCATATCGTTAATCTCTTCTATCGCCTCTTTGCGATCGGATGAGAAGGTTCGGAGCAGCGCGCCGGCTCCGTTAACGTACGACACCACCAGCGCATATTGCATCACTTCCGGATCGTCAATCCCCTTCAGAATGCCATGCTCGAGAATACTCAGGTAAGCGGTTCCCATAGAGATATTACGTTCCGGGTTTTTCAGCTCGCTGGTGGATGGCTGTCCCTTCCAGCCCATGTAGCGATAGACCTCTCTTCCCGCCGTCGAGGCTTTTAACTGCATCAGCCCCACCGCATTCGATTTACTCACCAGCGTCGGGTTGCCACCGGATTCCACGGCAATGATCGCCGTGATCAGACGCGGGCTCACGCCCCAGGCCTTCCCGGCTTGTTCGCTGATCGGCATCCACTGCATGGCCCGCTTTACCGGCACTTCAGGGTTCCAGGGGGGATTTTGATAATCATGTTTTGAACTACAGCCAGCGAGCAGCACAATCAAAAAAGCAAACCATCTCAATTTCACGTCATCTATCCTTATAGCCGGTCATCGCGGTACGTCGCCCCTTGAAGCAGGCGGCGTATAAGCGGCATGATATAGACAATTAGATTCTCATTCAGCAAGGAATTGCCATGCCTCAGTTTCATCTCATCGCACCGTCAGGCTACTGCATCAACCAGGAGGCGGCACAGCGGGGCGTTCAGCGCCTGCTGGAAATGGGCCATCAGGTAGAAAATCAGACAATTATCCCCCGCCGTATGCAGCGTTTTGCCGGTACGGAGGCGCAGAGACTGAGCGATATCAACAGCCTGGCGACGCTGGAAGGTGAAAACACTATTGTGCTGGCCGTGCGCGGCGGCTATGGCGCAAGCCGGCTGCTGGAGAGCATCGACTGGGCCGGGCTGGCCGCGCGCCAGCAGCAGGATCCGCTGTTAATCTGCGGACACAGCGATTTCACGGCGATCCAGCTCGGCCTGCTTGCGTTGCATAACGTCATTACCTTTAGCGGCCCGATGCTGGCCGGCAACTTTGGTGCGCCGGAGCTGGATGCATTTACGCAGGACCATTTCTGGCGCGCCCTGCAAAACCCGACGTTCACCGTCGAGTGGCAAGGCAATGGACCGCACTGGGAATGTGAAGGACAGCTGTGGGGCGGCAACCTCGCGATGCTGGTGTCGCTGATTGGAACGCCGTGGCTGCCGCAGATCACGGACGGCATACTGGTGCTGGAAGATATCAACGAACACCCGTTCCGCGTCGAACGTATGCTGTTGCAGCTGTATCACGCCGGGATCCTGGATCGGCAGTCGGCCATTGTGCTGGGCAGTTTTAGTGGTTCAGCCCCCAACGATTACGATGCGGGCTATTCCCTGGAGACGATGATTGATTTCATTCGTTCCCGGCTGGATATCCCGGTGATCGCCGGTCTGGATTTCGGCCATGAGCCGCAAACCGTTACCCTGCCGCTGGGTGCCCAGGCGCACCTTGTACACGATAATTCAGGCAGTCGGTTAACAATCAGCGGTCATCCGGTCTTAAAGGCATAAAAAAGCCGTTATTCCCCCTCAATAAAACGCAGTTAACGTTGTTATTATGTTAGGGTTTTAATAACAGCGTTCACATTGAGGTGGGAGTAAGACGACATTGGGTGCCACAGCGATAATCAGTCTTTTCATTCTGGGTTCCATCCTGGTAACCTTTAGCATTTTATTAAGTTCATTTTCATCGCGTCTTGGCATACCTATTCTTGTCATTTTCCTGGCTATCGGCATGCTTGCCGGGATCGACGGTATCGGCGGTATCCCCTTCGATAATTACCCTTTCGCCTATATGGTGAGTAACCTCGCGCTGGCGGTGATTCTGCTGGACGGCGGCATGCGCACCCAGGCAAGTTCGTTTCGCGTTGCCTTAGGCCCGGCGCTGTCTCTGGCGACCGTCGGCGTGCTGATCACCTCCGGCCTGACCGGCATGATGGCGGCCTGGCTGTTTAACCTCGATATAATGGAAGGCCTGCTGATTGGCGCGATTGTCGGCTCTACCGATGCGGCGGCGGTTTTCTCGCTGCTCGGCGGCAAGGGGCTGAACGAACGCGTGGGCTCCACACTTGAGATTGAATCCGGCAGTAACGATCCGATGGCGGTGTTTCTGACCATTACCCTGATTGAGATGATCCAGCAGCACGAAACCGGCCTGAGCTGGATGTTCGCCTGGCACATCCTCCAGCAGTTTGGCCTCGGGATTATCATTGGTCTCGGCGGCGGTTACCTGTTACAGCATACGATTAACCGTATTACGCTGCCTTCCGGCCTTTACCCGCTGCTGGCCCTGAGCGGTGGGATCCTGATCTTTGCCGTCACCACCGCGCTGGACGGCAGCGGTATTCTGGCGGTTTACCTTTGCGGTTTCCTGTTGGGCAACCGACCGATTCGCAACCGTCACGCCATCTTGCAGAACTTCGACGGTCTGGCCTGGCTGGCGCAGATCGCCATGTTCCTGGTGCTGGGCCTGCTGGTGACGCCGTCGGACCTGCTGCCTATCGCCGTACCGGCGCTGCTTTTGTCGGCCTGGATGATCTTCTTCGCCCGTCCGCTGTCGGTGTTTGCCGGGCTGCTGCCGTTCCGCGGGTTTAACCTGCGTGAGCGGATATTTATCAGTTGGGTGGGGCTGCGCGGCGCGGTGCCAATTATTCTGGCAGTGTTCCCGATGATGGCCGGGCTGGACAACGCCCGCCTGTTCTTCAATGTCGCCTTCTTCGTAGTGCTGGTGTCGCTGCTGTTCCAGGGAACGTCGCTGGGCTGGGCGGCGAAAAAAGCCAAAGTGGTGGTACCGCCCATTGGCTGGCCGGTCTCCCGCGTGGGGCTGGATATTCACCCTGAGAATCCCTGGGAACAGTTTGTCTACCAGCTAAGCGCCGATAAGTGGTGCGTGGGCGCGTCCCTGCGCGATCTGCATATGCCCGCTGAAACGCGCATTGCCGCCCTGTTCCGGGATAACGCCCTGCTTCACCCGACCGGCAGCACGCGGCTGCGTGAGAACGATATCCTCTGCGTGATTGGCCGCGAGCGCGACCTGCCTGCCCTCGGCAAGCTGTTCAGCCAGTCGCCCCCGGTGGCGCTGGATCAGCGTTTCTTCGGCGATTTTATCCTCGAAGCCAGCGCCCGCTTTGCGGATGTGGCGCTGATTTATGGCCTGGAAGGTGGACTGGAGAATCGCGATAACCAGCAAACACTGGGTGAAATTATTCAGCAATTATTAGGGGCTGCGCCGGTCGTCGGTGACCAGGTGGAGTTTGCCGGGATGATCTGGACGGTAGCGGAGAAAGAAGATAACGCGGTGCGCAAAGTCGGCGTAAGGCCGATGGAGGAGGAGGCGGAGTAGCTGCTTTTTTGCCGGGTGGCGCTAACGTTTACCCGGCCTACGTTCGGGCTTTTGTAGGCCGGGTAAGGCGAAGCCGCCACCCGGCACACACATGTTACACCGTCACAACAGGCACTCTTGACGCCAGCGCGCACATCAGCTCATACCCGACTGTGCCCGCCGCAGCGGCCACATCATCAATTTTAACCTCGTTGCCCCACAGCTCAACCGGTGAGCCGATCCCCGCCTGGGGACACGGCGTCAAATCGATGGCCAGCATGTCCATGGAGACGGTACCTACCGTGCCGGTGCGCACGCCATCGACCCACACCGGCGTGCCGCTCGGGGCGATGCGCGGATAACCATCTGCATAGCCCCCCGCCACGATACCGATGCGCTGTTCACCTGCTGCCCGATAGCGGCTGCCATAGCCCACCGTATCGCCCGCTTTCAGGGTTTGCACGCCGATAATCTCGCTTCGTAACGTCATCACCGGCTTCAGGCCGCTGTTGGCAATATCCTGCCACTGACCTGAGGGTGACGCGCCGTACAGTACGATCCCCGGACGTACCCAGTTGTAGTGCGCCTCGGGATGCCAGAGCGTTGCCGCTGAGTTCGACAGCGAGCGCGGACAGTCCAGACCTTCTGCCGCCTGCTCAATGCGGACCATGGCATCGGCAATGCCGTCCGGCTTTTCCGCATCGGCGAAGTGCGCCATCAGCGTCATCTCACCGACGTTTTTCAGCGCACGAAGCTGCTGCCAGACCGTATGCACCCGTTCAGGCTGGAAGCCCAGACGGTTCATCCCGCTGTTCACTTTGAGATAGATATCCAGCGGGGCATGCAGCTTCGCGTCCTGGATGGCCTTGATCTGCCAGTTACTGTGAACGCTGGTCGTCAGGCGGTACTTATCCAGCAGAGGCAGATCCTGCGCATGAAAGAATCCTTCCAGCAGCAGGATCGGTCCTTTCCAGCCGCGCTCGCGCAGCAGGATGGCCTCTTCCAGATTCAGCAAGGCAAAACCATCGGTGCCGCCGAGCGCACTCCAGATACGGTCGATACCATGACCGTAGGCGTTGGCTTTCACCACCGACCAGACACGAGAACCCGGCGCAGCACGGCGAACAATTTGCAGGTTATCCTTCAGCGCCTGCAAATCCAGCTGGGCCAGAATAGGACGGGACATGACGACTCCTTAATTATGCGCGCCGTGCAGGTGTTGTGGACGCGATGGGGTAAACCCTGATTGATAGCGTGCGGCGCTCAAATCGTCAAACGGAATTGCCGGCGTCCTTCCGGAGATCAGGTCGCTCAGCAGCTGGCCCGAACCGCAGGCCATGGTCCAGCCAAGCGTGCCGTGGCCGGTGTTAGTCCACAGATTTTTGTATGGTGTACGGCCCACAATCGGCGTGCCGTCCGGGGTCATTGGGCGCAGGCCGGTCCAGAACGTCGCCTGCTCAATGAAGCCGCCGCGCGGGAAGAGATCGCCCACGACCATCTCCAGCGTTTCACGACGCGGTTTGAGCAGCTCGGTATTGAAGCCCACGATTTCCGCCATGCCGCCGACGCGGATCCGGTTATCGAAGCGGGTGATGGCGATTTTGTAGGTTTCATCGAGAATGGTCGAGACCGGCGCGCCGCTGTCCTCTTTCACAGGAATGGTCAGGGAGTAGCCTTTCAGCGGATAGACCGGGATATCCAGGATGCCTTTCAGCATCGCGGTTGAGTAGGAGCCAAACGCCATCACGTAGGCATCGGCTTTAATTACCTCTTCCCCACACTTCACGCCGTAAATCTTCTCCCCTTCCGACAGCAGTTTGTCGACAGAAGTATTGAAGCGGAATTTCACCCCGGCCTGCTCACACATGCGCGCCAGACGCTGGGTGAATAGCTGGCAGTCGCCGGTTTCATCGTTCGGTAAACGCAGACCGCCCGTGAGCTTGTGCGCGACCTCGGCAAGCGCTGGCTCCACCTGCGCCAGCTGGCTGGCTTCCAGCAGCTGATACGGTACGCCCGCATCTTCAAGCACGGCGATATCGCGGGTCGCGTTTTCGTACTGTTGCGCGGTACGGAACAGCTGAAGCGTGCCGCCCTGACGCCCTTCATATTCAATGCCCGTTGAGGCACGCAGCGCCTTCAGGCAGTCGCGGCTGTATTCCGCCAGCCGCACCATACGCCCCTTGTTTTCCATATAGTGGCGGGTGTCGCAGTTGCGCAGCATCTGCCACATCCACTTAAGCTGGAACTGCGTGCCGTCAAGGCTGATCGCCAGGGGCGCATGTCGCTGAAACATCCATTTGATCGCCTTCAGCGGAACGCCCGGGGCCGCCCACGGCGCAGCGTAGCCCGGAGAGATTTGCCCCGCATTCGCCGCACTGGTTTCCAGCGCCGGACCGGATTCGCGATCGATAACGGTAACCTCATGTCCCGCCTGACTTAAATACCAGGCGCTGGTTACGCCAACGACACCACTTCCCAGTATGACAACACGCATAGCCACTCCATTATGAGCAAAAGAACAATCATCTAATTACAGATTGATAACCTAGTTGAAAATATTATTCAACATATGACTTTTTTATGGTGACTCAACTCACATATCCCGCTGTATCAGGGGATGGCGCTTATTTGGGATCTCCTGCTGCGCGTTATTTTTAACCAGTAGAAAATTCTGTGAGCACCGCATTATTTGCCGTATCGAAAACGCGAAATCGCAAAGAAAAAATTTCTGCGCCCCGCGTATTTGAATGGGGTGATCTATGCTTGAAAGGAGGCTCTCCAGTCAGAGAGAGCGACCAACAACGAGGGCGCGCTAATGGCTACACTAGATTCCATGTCCAGGGACAGCACCCGTCTGAGCGATGGACCCGACTGGACCTTCGAGTTGCTGGATGTCTACCTGGCGGAGATCGACCGGGTGGCCAAACTCTATCGTCTGGATACCTATCCCCATCAGATTGAAGTCATCACCTCGGAACAGATGATGGACGCTTACTCCAGCGTCGGGATGCCAATTAACTATCCGCACTGGTCGTTTGGCAAAAAATTCATTGAGACAGAGCGGCTGTATAAGCACGGGCAGCAGGGACTGGCGTATGAAATCGTCATTAACTCTAACCCGTGTATTGCCTACCTGATGGAAGAGAACACCATTACCATGCAGGCGCTGGTGATGGCGCACGCCTGCTATGGACATAACTCGTTCTTCAAAAATAACTATCTGTTCCGCAGCTGGACGGACGCCAGCTCCATCGTCGATTACCTGATCTTCGCCCGCAAATACATTACCGACTGCGAAGAGCGCTACGGCGTGGACGAGGTGGAGAAGCTGCTGGACTCCTGCCACGCGCTGATGAACTACGGCGTTGACCGCTATAAGCGTCCGCAGAAGATCTCATTGCAGGAAGAGAAAGCCCGGCAGAAGAGCCGCGAGGAGTATCTGCAAAGCCAGGTGAATATGCTGTGGCGCACCCTGCCGAAACGTGAAGAGGAGAAAACCGTCGCCGAGGCGCGTCGCTACCCTTCCGAGCCGCAGGAAAACCTGCTCTACTTTATGGAGAAAAACGCCCCGCTGCTGGAGCCGTGGCAGCGTGAGATCCTGCGCATCGTGCGCAAGGTGAGCCAGTATTTCTATCCGCAGAAGCAGACCCAGGTGATGAACGAAGGCTGGGCGACCTTCTGGCACTACACCATTCTTAACCACCTGTACGACGAAGGAAAAGTCACCGAGCGGTTTATGATGGAGTTTCTGCACAGCCACACCAACGTGGTATTCCAGCCGGCATATAACAGCCCGTGGTACAGCGGCATTAACCCGTACGCGCTCGGCTTTGCCATGTTCCAGGATATCAAGCGTATTTGTCAGTCGCCCACCGAAGAGGACAAATACTGGTTCCCGGATATTGCCGGTTCCGACTGGCTGGAAACGCTGCACTTCGCGATGCGTGATTTTAAGGATGAAAGCTTTATCAGCCAGTTCATGTCGCCGAAGATCATGCGTGATTTCCGCTTCTTCACCGTACTGGATGATGACCGCAACAACTACCTGGAGATCTCCGCGATCCACAACGAAGAGGGTTATCGCGAGATCCGCTCGCGCCTGTCATCCCAGTACAACCTGAGTAATCTTGAACCAAACATTCAGGTCTGGAACGTGGATCTGCGCGGCGACCGCTCCCTGACGTTGCGCTATATTCCGCACAACCGCGCGCCGCTGGATAAGGGGCGTAAGGAAGTGCTGAAGCATGTGCATCGCCTGTGGGGATTTGACGTGTTGCTGGAGCAGCAGAACGAAGATGGCAGCGTGGAGCTGCTGGACCGGTGTCCGGCGCGGTTGAATACGCTGTAGTTTGTTGCCGGGTGGCGGCTACGCCTTACCCGGCCTACGGGTTTTGTAGGCCCGGTAAGCAAAGCGCCACCGGGCGAAAAAAAACCTCTCAATCGAGAGGTTTTTTATTTCAGCGACTCTGAATCGCTAAATCACCCGGCAGCGTTTTCTGCATCCGGTGCCAGATTTCACCGGAGTCGTGGCCGTAACGACGCACCGTTTCATAGACCTGATCGTGCAGCCCTTCGGTGCAGAGTTTGCTCAGTTTATGGTAGAAGCCGAGCGCCAGGCTGCGGGCTTCAGGGTTAGCAAAGTAGTGACGACCAATGCGCGTATATAACCCTTTCATTCCATTCAGGATCAGACCGTAAACCGGATTGCCGGAAGCAAACGCCAGACCGCGGAACACATTGTAATCCAGGGTCGCAAAGGCATCCGCGTGGTCTTCCACCTCATTAGCGGTGGCAAGCACTTTCAGCGCATCTTCAGGATGCTGACGAAACGCGGTGCGGATGAAAATGGTGGCGATGTTGGTGCGCACGGAAAGCAGATTATCAATCAGCTGCGGTACGCTTTCGTGGTCGAGACGCGCCAGCGTTTCCAGAATGTTCAGCCCGGACGTTTCCCAGAAGTTGTTCACCTTAGTGGGTTTGCCATGCTGTATCGTCAACCAGCCATCGCGCGCCAGACGCTGGAGCACTTCTCGCAGCGTGGTACGGGTGACGCCAATCAGTTCAGAGAGTTCGCGTTCAGCAGGTAGAATTGATCCCGCAGGGAAACGATTATTCCAGATGCTTTCAATGATGTACTCTTCCGCGAAACCCGCCGGGCTCTGCGCCTTAATGACCATAGTGAGATTTCCATTACACAGCTTTAGCAAATTGCACTCATCATACCAGAGGCGCGCAGAGGCAGATAGCGCAGCAGAGACAGAAAAGAGGGATCGCCGTTTCATTTTTATGAAATTTACAAATGGCTTAATCCCCCGCTCTGCCGCCATTTTTGCGTATACTGATGTCTTGTCTTATTTGACGGGTAAAGGACGTCTGTCGTGGAAATTTCATTTGGGCGCGCGCTGTGGCGCAACTTTTTAGGTCAGTCACCTGACTGGTACAAACTTACTTTACTGGTATTCCTGGTCGTTAATCCCGTTATCTTTTTGCTGGATCCCTTCGTTGCCGGGTGGATGTTGGTCGCCGAGTTTATCTTTACCCTGGCGATGGCGCTGAAGTGCTATCCGCTGTTGCCCGGCGGGCTGCTGGCGCTGGAAGCCGTGGTCATTGGAATGACCAGCGCGGAGCATGTTAAAAACGAGATAGCGTCGAATCTTGAAGTCCTGCTGCTGCTGATCTTCATGGTGGCGGGGATCTACTTTATGAAGCAGCTTCTGCTGTTTATCTTCACCCGTTTGCTGCTGAGCATTCCGTCGAAAACGCTGCTCTCGCTGGCGTTTTGCCTCGCCGCGGCCTTCCTCTCTGCCTTCCTGGATGCGCTGACGGTCGTTGCGGTGGTGATCAGCGTCGCCGTCGGCTTTTACGGGATTTACCACCGGGTGGCCTCGTCTCGTCCTGGCGATAACTTGCAGGACGACAGCCACGTTGAGGCGCACAACCGCGATGTGCTGGAACAGTTCCGCGCGTTTCTGCGCAGCCTGATGATGCATGCGGGCGTGGGGACGGCGCTGGGCGGCGTGATGACCATGGTCGGGGAGCCGCAAAACCTGATTATCGCCAAAGCGGCTGAGTGGCATTTTGGCGAATTTTTCCTGCGCATGGCGCCCGTCAGCGTGCCCGTGCTGGTCTGCGGGTTAGCCACCTGTGTGCTGGTCGAAAAATTCAACCTCTTTGGGTATGGCGCGAAGTTGCCCGATCAGGTCCGCCAGGAGCTGCATAAGTTTGACGAGCAGAGCCGCAAACAACGCACGCGCCAGGAGACGCTGCGCCTGATTGCACAGGGTTTCATCGGCGTGTGGCTTATCGCGGCGCTGGCCTTCCACCTTGCCGAGGTGGGGCTGATTGGCCTGTCGGTAATTATCCTTGCAACCAGCCTGGGCGGCGTTACGGACGAACATGCTATCGGAAAAGCCTTTACCGAAGCGCTGCCGTTTACCGCCCTGCTGGCGGTGTTTTTCGCGGTCGTGGCGGTGATTATTGACCAACATCTGTTCGCGCCGATCATCGCGTTTGTGCTTCAGGCTACGCCAGATTCGCAGCTAACGCTGTTCTATTTGTTTAACGGTCTGTTGTCCTCTATATCCGATAACGTCTTTGTCGGGACGGTATACATCAATGAGGCCAAAGCCGCGATGGAGCAAGGGATTGTCAGCAGTGAACAGTTCGAGCTGCTGGCGGTGGCGATCAACACCGGAACCAACCTCCCCTCCGTGGCAACCCCGAACGGTCAGGCGGCATTCCTCTTCCTGCTGACCTCGGCGCTGGCACCACTCATACGACTTTCTTATGGAAGAATGGTCTGGATGGCGCTGCCGTATACGCTGGTGCTTACCCTGGTTGGTTTGCTGTGCATCAAAATTACTCTCGTTCCCTGTACGCAATGGTTATTGCAAGAAGGTATACTTGCGGCGCATTAAAATTCGTTTACACTGCGCTGTCTAAGCATGTTCCAGGGAAATGATTATGTTGCGATTTTTGAACCAGTGCTCACGCGGTCGCGGAGCGTGGTTGTTGATGGCCCTGACCGCCTTTGCGCTGGAAATGGTCGCGCTGTGGTTTCAGCATGTGATGGGGCTGAAACCTTGCGTACTGTGTATTTATGAGCGTTGTGCGCTGTTCGGCATTATGGGCGCGGGTCTGGTAGGTGCGATTGCACCCAAATCACCGTTACGCTATGCGGCAATTGCCATCTGGCTATACAGCGCCGGGAAAGGGATTGCGCTTGCCTGGGAGCACACCCAGATGCAGCTTCACCCGTCGCCGTTTATGACCTGTGATTTTGCCGCCCGCTTCCCGAGCTGGCTGCCGCTGGATAAATGGCTGCCGCAGGTGTTTGTGGCCTCCGGTGACTGCTCTGTACGCCAGTGGGAGTTCCTGACGCTGGAGATGCCGCAGTGGCTGGTGGGCATTTTTGTCGCCTACTTTGTGGTGGCACTGCTGGTGCTGATTGCCCAGCCGTTCAAACCAAAGAAACGCGATCTTTTTGGAAGGTAAAAGCAAAACGGCAACGTCAGTTTTGTTGGTCGGGTAAGCGCAGCGCCACCCGACAAAATTGCGCACAATAAAAAACCCGCCGAGGCGGGTTTTTTATTGTCACCGATTAGGGTGATTCATAATGTGGTCTTCCCAGTCGCGCACCTCGGACTCTTTCACCGCAATGTGGCGCACGGAAATACGTTCACCGTGCATCGCCGCTTTCGACCCCGTCAACAGCGGATGCCATGTGGGCAGATCCTTTCCTTCCGCCAGCAGGCGATACGCGCAGGTATGCGGCAGCCACTCAAAGGTCGGCAGATTTTCACGGGTTAACTTGATGCAGTCCGGCTCATATTCGAAACGGCGCTCATAGTTGCGGCACTGGCAGGTTTTGATGTTTAACTGCTTGCAGGCTACGTTGGTGAAATAGATCTCGTCCGAATCTTCATCCATCAGCTTATGCAGGCAGCACTGCCCACAGCCGTCACACAACGATTCCCACTCCGCGTCGGTCATGTCGTCGAGAGTTTTGCTTTGCCAGAAAGGAATGTCGTTCATCGGGATGTCCATACGTCAAAATAGAGCGCACCTTATAACGAGTCTGGCACGTTGATGCAAGTTTTGCCGCCCTTTTCAGGCGGCAAGGTGCTTTTACAGCACGCGGGTTTTCAGCGACAGGCCGTTAAAACTGACGTCCAGTTCGTCGCCGCTAAGCAGCGGCCCCACACCTTCCGGAGTGCCGGTGAGGATCACGTCGCCAGGTTTCAGGGTGAAGAAGCGGCTCATGTAGGCAATCAGCGGAACGATCTTATGGATCATGTCAGCGGTTGTTCCCTGCTGGCGGATCTCGCCGTTGACCTTCAGGCTGAGCGGCGTGTTCTGCGGATCGTCGGTAAATTCACTCACCGGAACGAAACCGGAAATCGGGCATGAATTATCAAAACCCTTGGCTTTTTCCCACGGCTGCCCCGCTTTCTTCATTTTGCCCTGGACGTCACGCAGCGTCAGGTCGAGCGCGACACCGTAACCCGCAATCGCCTTCTCTACATGCTCTTCAGTTGCCTGGCGCAGCGTCGCGCCGATCAGCACCGCCAGCTCCACTTCATGATGCACCGAGCCCAGTCCCTGCGGCAGAACCAGCGGCTGGCGAATATCGCACAGTGCGGTTTCTGGCTTAATAAACAGAACCGGCTCTTCCGGCACGGCGCTGCCCATCTCCTGAATATGTTTTGCATAGTTGCTGCCCACGCAGACCACTTTGCTGACGGGATAATCCAGTAATGCACCTTGCCAGTTATGATGTTGATACATGGTCGACCCCTAATCGGTTGATGAGTTGTTCCCGGAAGGACCCGGGCTTATTTCTTTCCGCTCAGCTCAAGGTGCTGTTTTAATAAATTCTCTGGTGGCGGCGGAAGCTGTAAATAATAGCCCTGCTCGATTAACGCCTTTTTGACTTTCTCAAGATCGGCGTTCACCAGCTTCTTACGGCCGTCCAGCGGCAGCAGCATCGCCAGCTGCGGTCGGCCAAAGCTTTTCATTAATTCTTCAGGCACGCGGGAAAAATCGTCTTTCTTTTCGACATAAAGGTAGGTCTGGTCGCGGCTGGTACTTCTGTAGATCACACAAAACATGTTTTTACTCTGAATTAACGGGTGGTTGCTTGCCTCAATATACTCCTGACTATAACATGCCTGATACTCTTCGGAATATCGCGGCGATGTGTTGCGGTTAATAGCAAATTGAGTAAGGCCAGGATGTCAAATACGCCCATCGAGCTTAAAGGCAGTAGCTTCACCTTATCAGTGGTTCATTTGCATGATGCAAAACCCGAGGTTATTCGTCAGGCGTTAGAAGACAAAATCGCGCAGGCTCCCGCTTTTCTTAAGCATGCTCCTGTCGTCGTCAATGTAAGCGACCTTGAGGGGCCGGTTAACTGGAAGCGACTCCAGCAGGCCGTCGTCTCCACGGGGTTGCGCATCGTGGGTATTAGCGGCTGCAAAGACGCAGAGTTAAAAGCCGAAATTGAACGCGCGGGTTTGCCCTTGTTAAACGAGGGCAAAGAAAAAGCCCCGCGTGCAACGCCTGCAACCGTTCCCGCTCCCCCGCCTCCGGCGCAAAATGTAGCCCCAGTCACAAAAACGCGATTGATTGATCTGCCGGTTCGTTCCGGCCAGCGCATTTATGCGCCAAACTGTGATCTGATTGTTACAAGCCACGTCAGTGCGGGCGCAGAACTGATTGCAGATGGCAATATTCACGTTTACGGTATGATGCGTGGGCGTGCGCTTGCGGGCGCCAGCGGCGATCGAGAAGCACAAATTTTTTGTACTCACCTGACGGCAGAACTGGTGTCTATCGCAGGTGAATATTGGCTGAGCGATAAAATCCCAGCCGAATTTTATGGCAAAGCGGCCCGTCTGCAACTGGCAGATAACGCTTTGACCGTTCAACCGTTAAATTGATCCCTTTTAACAAGGAATTTCTATGGCACGCATTATTGTTGTGACTTCGGGTAAAGGAGGCGTTGGCAAGACCACCTCCAGCGCGGCCATCGCTACTGGTTTGGCCCAGAAGGGAAAGAAAACCGTCGTAATCGACTTCGATATCGGTCTGCGTAACCTGGACCTGATCATGGGTTGCGAGCGTCGCGTGGTGTATGACTTCGTGAACGTCATTCAGGGCGATGCCACCCTTAACCAGGCGCTGATTAAAGATAAGCGTACCGAGAACCTCTACATTCTTCCGGCGTCCCAGACCCGTGATAAAGACGCCCTGACCCGCGAAGGCGTGGAAAAGGTGCTCGACGATCTGAAAAAGATGGAGTTCGACTTCGTGGTCTGCGACTCCCCGGCCGGTATCGAAACAGGGGCTTTGATGGCGCTCTACTTCGCGGATGAAGCCATCATCACCACCAACCCGGAAGTCTCGTCAGTACGTGACTCCGACCGTATTCTCGGCATTCTGGCCTCGAAATCCCGTCGCGCGGAAAATGGCCAGGAGCCAATCAAAGAGCACCTGCTGCTGACCCGCTACAACCCGGGCCGGGTGAACAAAGGTGACATGCTGAGCATGGAAGACGTGCTGGAGATCCTGCGCATCAAACTGGTTGGCGTGATCCCGGAAGATCAGTCCGTGTTGCGCGCCTCTAACCAGGGCGAGCCCGTGATCCTGGATACACAGGCAGACGCAGGTAAAGCGTATGCGGATACCGTTGACCGTCTGCTGGGAGAAGAACGTCCTTTCCGCTTCATTGAAGAAGAGAAGAAAGGTTTCCTCAAACGCCTGTTCGGAGGATAAGTTATGGCATTACTGGACTTTTTTCTCTCGCGGAAAAAAAGCACCGCCAACATCGCAAAAGAACGTCTGCAAATCATTGTGGCGGAACGTCGTCGTAGCGACGCCGAACCGCACTACCTGCCGCAGTTGCGCAAAGACATTCTGGAAGTGATCTGCAAATACGTGCAGATTGACCCGGAAATGGTCACCGTTCAGCTGGAGCAAAAAGACGGGGATATTTCGATTCTGGAGCTGAACGTGACGCTTCCGGAAGCGGAAGAGTCGCGTTAATCCGTTTGTGGTTTTGTAGGCCGGGTAAGCATCGCGCCGCCCGGCAATTTCCCCGGTGGCGCTGCGCTTACCGGGGCTACAATTCTTTAGCGCGGATACCCTTCCAGCAGGGTATTCAGGCGTTCGGCCATCAGTTCCCCCCGCCATCCGGCGACCAGTTCCGGTAAACCATTTTGCGGTTTCAACTTCCAGTGCCAGTTCAGCAGCTGGTTAATCTGACGACGTGAAGCCAGCAGTTCGGCACTCAGTTTGCTTTCCCCCGCCACCGTCTGCACCAGCGCTTTGATATCTTTGAACGCCTTGCGGTAGCCCGGCATATCCATCAGGTTAAGCAGCGGTTCTGGCAATGCGTCCTCCGGCAGCTGCTGAGCTTTCTCTACCAGCGCGAGCAGCGTTTTACCGTGGAAACGGATCTCACTTCCGGAAAGGCCAATGCTGTCCAGCTCACCAAGGCTACCCGGCATATAGCGCGCCACCGCCCACAGGTGTTCTTCACGCACCACGAAGTTAACCGCCAGATCGCGCTCACGCGCTTTACGCAGACGCCAGTCAGCCAGCAATTGCAGACAGGCCAGTTGACGGGTGCGCAGCTGCCAGGCGTTGGTGATGTCACGCCAGGCTTCTTTCGGATCAACCACTTCCTGGCGACGCTGCTGCGTCATGCGGCACTCGTCCAGTGCGGCAGACAGCCAACCGGACGCCTCAGCCTCTTTCATGAGCTGGCCGGCAATTGGAAGAAGATAAAAGACGTCTGCCGCGGCGTATTCAAGCTGACGCGCCGTCAGCGGACGCGCGAGCCAGTCGGTACGCGATTCGCTCTTATCCAGCGTCAGACCGGTGTACTCTTCCACCATCGCCGCAAAACCCCAGGAGAGCGGACGACCGCTGAACGCCGCGAGGATCTGGGTATCAATCAGCGGCTGCGGCATGATGCCAAAGGTGTTGAGAAAGACTTCCAGATCTTCACTGCCCGCGTGCAGATATTTGGTCACGGCGGTATCCAGCAACAGCTCGCGCATTGGTGCCCAGTCGGTAATGCCGAGGGGGTCAATCAACGACACGTGTTTGCCGTCATACATCTGAATCAGACCCAGCTGCGGATAGTACGTTCGGGTGCGGACAAATTCCGTATCCAGGGCAATAGCGGGAAATTCACGCGTCACCTCGCACAGCGAAGCCAGCTCGTCGTTGGTAGTGATCATCTGGTAATTCAAATCGGACTCTCTTTTGTTTGCGCCCATAAAAAACGCCGGATTAACCGGCGTCTGGGCGATTAACGTGAAGCTCAGGCCTTATTGTCCACTTTGGCACGGGCTTCGTCACGTAATTCTCGTCGTAATATCTTCCCGACGTTGGATTTCGGCAGCTCATCCCGGAATTCCACTAGCTTCGGCACTTTATAGCCCGTCAGCTGACGGCGACAAAACGTTATCAGCGCATCCTCGGTCAGAGAAGGATCTTTCTTGACCACAAATATCTTCACCGCTTCACCGCTGCTGCCGGAGGGAACGCCCACCGCCGCCACTTCCAGCACGCCGCTGTGCTGCATCACCACGTCTTCGATTTCGTTCGGATAGACGTTGAACCCTGACACCAGGATCATATCTTTCTTGCGATCGACGATGCGCAGGAAGCCTTCGTCATCCATCACCGCGATGTCGCCCGTGTGCAGCCAGCCGTCTTTGATGATCTCATCCGTGGCATCCGGACGTTGCCAGTAGCCCAGCATCACCTGCGGCCCTCTGACGCACAGCTCTCCTGGCTCACCGTGAGGCACTTCGTTATCCTCATCATCCACCAGTTTTGCTTCCGTCGACGGGACCGGCAGACCGATACTGCCGCTGTGATAGTCGATATCATGCGGGTTAACGCTGACCAGCGGGGCGCACTCCGTCAGGCCATAGCCTTCCAGCAGATATTGCCCGGTGAGTTTCACCCAGCGCTCGGCAACCGCCTGCTGAACCGGCATCCCGCCACCGGCAGAGAGGTGCAGCGTGGAGAAATCGAGCTGCTGGAACTCTTTATTGTTAAGCAGCGCGTTAAACAGGGTGTTCACGCCGGTCATGGCGGTGAACGGGTATTTCGCCAGCTCTTTGACCAGCCCCGGAATGTCGCGCGGGTTGGTGATCAGTACGTTTTGACCGCCAAGCTCAATAAACAGCAGGCAGTTCATGGTCAGCGCAAAAATGTGATACAGCGGAAGCGCGGTGATCACCAGCTCCTTGCCCGGGTGCAGCAGCGGCCCGTAGGTGGCATTAACCTGCTCAAGGTTCGCCAGCATATTTCGGTGGGTCAGCATCGCCCCTTTCGCCACGCCGGTGGTACCGCCCGTGTATTGCAGAAATGCCAGATCCTCAGACACGATCTCCGGCTTCACGTACTGCATCCGGTAGCCCGCATGCAGGGCGCGGCGGAAAGAGATGGCATCCGGCAGGTGGTATTTCGGCACCAGCCGCTTAACGTATTTAACGACAAAGTTGACCAGCGTACCCTTCGCGGTAGAGAGCTGGTCGCCCATGCGCGTCAGGATGACGTGTTTAACCTGGGTTCTTTCAACGACTTTTTCCAGCGTGTGGGCAAAGTTGGAGACAATCACAATCGCCGCCGCGCCGCTGTCATTCAACTGATGTTCTAGCTCGCGCGGGGTATAGAGCGGGTTAACGTTAACCACGATCATCCCTGCCCTGAGGATCCCGAACAGCGCCACCGGGTATTGCAGCAGGTTTGGCATCATCAGCGCGACGCGATCCCCTTTCTGCAAGCCCAACCCTTCCTGTAAATAGGCTGCAAACGCCCGGCTGCGCTCTTCCAGCTTACGGAAGGTCATCACTTCGCCCATATTCACAAATGCAGGCTGGTCAGCGTAACGCCGTACCGAGTGTTCAAATAATTCAATCAGGGATTGATAACGGTCAGGATTGATCTCCGCAGGGACATCCGCGGGATAACGGTTAAGCCAAACCTTTTTCAATGCATCACCTCTGAAATGAGTGTTCGTCGTCATCACAGCCCCGATAATAAACAGTTTGTTAACATTATATTAACTCAGCGTACCAGTTTATTAATTGTTCAGATTGCAGGTTGCGAAGCGCGTCACTCTTTTTTTTCGTTTTATCCGTAAAAAAACAGAGACAGCGGCTGAGCCGCTGCCTCTTTCCTAACAATAACAGTAAGTTACTCAGTTACGATTGTTTGAACCTGTGCAGGGCCTGGATTGTACCAACCCCAGCCACCGTAGCCGTAACGATACGGATGCGGTCCCCACATCCACGGATCGATTGGCTGTGGCGGCATCACCACCTGCTGGGCGATACGCCAGCGTTTGTAGCCGTTAACCTGCATGGCCATAAATTTGTATGGCGTATTGCCGATTTTGCCCGCCACCGAACCGGTAATCGGCCCGACGACGGTCACCAGCTGCCCGCGGAAATCTACCGGATCAAGGAAGCCGCTGACGTCAGCGTAGATCCGCCCGCGCGAGGCTTCACCCAGAACAGGCCGCGCGCCGTCGTCCAGCGGGACAGTGGCAATCTCCAGCCGGGTTTTCCCCTGCTGGTTTAGCACTTCAACCACCTTGCCGCCAAACCGCGCTTCCTGCCCGACATACAACTCCGGGGCATTCATCACGCGTACCAGATCCTGCTGTGGCGTCGGGCTGGTGCCCTTGATCGCATCAGGAACGGTGACGCACCCGCTCAGTGCTATGGCAACCGCGCCTGCCATAAGAAAGCGTACAACTTTAGTCTGAACCGCCATGATGCGACTCCTTTTTCTCAGTTCCTGTTACTGAGATTCACTCGCGGCCAGGAAGTTTCTTCCACGCGACGGTGTTTCGTAAATAAACCGGTTCAGCATGTTCAACCGCCACGGTTTTTCCTGCGGCAAGCAGCTGACAGGCAATCGGCAGCATATCTTCTGCGGCGGGCAGGAGCATGTTACCGTCCACCAGCGTAAGGCCGGTGTCCTTCGCCATCTCTGGCCATGCCGGCCAGCCGGTTCCGACCGTCGCCCACTCACCGGAGAGCTGCTTCAGGCGCCCGGTGACGGCTTCAGGTTTAAGCACCGCTTCCGTCTCTTCGCCGTGCCAGACGCCGTTTTCGTCACGGGTGTACTCCGCCCAGTAGACTTCCCCCATGCGGGCATCAATCGCAGCCAGCACGCGGGTGGCCCCGGTCATGCGCCAGGCGCCCTGAGCCATGGTCGCAAGCGTTGAGACGCCGATCATCGGCAGGTCAGCGCCCAGCGCCAGCCCCTGCGCAATGCCAATCCCGATACGTACGCCCGTAAAGCTGCCCGGACCACGGCCGTAGGCCAGCGCGTCGAGGTCGGTTAAGGAGGTGTTGCCCTCGGTTAAAATGGTTTTTACCAGGGGCAGAATACGTTGGGTGTGTTCCCGTGGGCACTCTTCGAAATGAGCAAAAGTCGTACCGTCGTTCCACAGGGCAACGGAACAGGCCTCTGTCGCGGTATCAATAGCCAGAATTCGCATCAGTCGTCGCGCTCTCGCAATGGTCAGTCACAAAATGGCGCGCATCTTAACACACTCCGGGAAGAATTACTCCGCCGTCGGGTTCGCCAGGAAGCGGACCGCGCGTTTAATATCCCGCGTACGCGGCGCGGGCGGCAGGCTGGCGAGGAAAGTGGCGCCGTAGGGACGCATCACCAGGCGGTTGTCGCAGATCACCAGCACCCCGCGGTCGGTGACGTCGCGGATCAGTCGCCCTACCCCCTGTTTAAGCGTGATGACCGCGTCCGGCAGCTGGACGTCGTCGAACGGATCGCCCCCGCGCAGACGGCAATCCTCCATGCGCGCTTTCAGGAGCGGATCGTCCGGCGATGTGAACGGCAGCTTATCGATAATCACCAGCGAGAGCGTATCGCCGCGCACGTCCACCCCTTCCCAGAAGCTGCTGGTCGCCACCAGCAGGGCATTACCGGCGCTGACAAACTGCTGGAGCAGCTGGCCTTTGCTGGTTTCCCCCTGCAACAGCACCGGTAGCGTCATGGTGGCGCGGAACTGCTCGGCCAGATCGCGCATCATGGCGTGTGAGGTGCAGAGCATAAAGCAGCGCCCGTTGTTGGCCTCAATCATCGGCTTCAGCATGGCCGCCAGATGGCGCGCCGCGCCCGGCTGGTTAGGCAGCGGCAGATTGCGCGGCACGCACAGCAGCGCCTGTTTCTCATAGTCGAACGGGCTCGGCAGAAGCAGGGATTCCGCCTGCTCAATGCCGAGGCGCTCGGTAAAGTGGTGCAGATCGTCATTGACCGACAGCGTGGCCGAGGTAAAGACCCAGGTGCCGGGCTTTTGCGCCATCACCTCTTTGAATTTATCAGCAACGGTCAGCGGCGTGAGCGCCAGGGTGAAGTGGCGCGAGGTACATTCGTACCAGTAGCTATAGCCCGGCTGGTTGATCTCTTTCAGCCGCTTCAGCCGCCCACGGTAGAGCGTGGCGCGCTCGAAAGCGGCGTCCAGCAGCGCTGAACGTCCGAGGGACAGCTTCGCCACGTCGTAACAGAGTTCAAGGGCATCATCGAGCAGCAGCAGCGCGCGCTGGATATTTTTGTCTGCGAGCAGTTCGCGCAGGTTGCCGCGATAGCCCGGCTCGCCAAGCTGTAAGCGGAAATCCTGTGCGCATTGCGCCAGGCGGTCCGCGCACTTCTGCAACTGCTGGGTATCTTTGAGTTCGGTGCGATAGGCAATGGTAATATCTTTCGCCAGATCCTGAAGCTGACGGCTGGAGAGCGACTGACCAAAATACTGGCTGGCGATGTCCGGTAGCTGATGGGCTTCATCGAAGATCATCACCTCCGCCTCCGGGATCAGCTCGCCGAAACCACTGTCCTTGACCACCATATCCGCAAGAAACAGGTGATGGTTCACCACCACCACGTCGGCGTCCATCGCGGTTTTACGCGCTTTCACCACAAAACAGTCCTTATACAGCGGGCAGTCGCTGCCGAGGCAGTTGTCATTGGTGCTGGTCACCAGCGGCCAGGCCGGGGAGTCTTCCGGCACGCTCGCGCAGGTGCTGATGTCCCCCTCCTCCGTCTGGTTGGCCCAGGCGCGCAGGACGATCACATCGCTCAGGGTTTGTACCGGCAGGTCGCCGCCCGCCAGCGCCTGCTGTTCAAGACGCTCCAGACACAGGTAGTTAGAACGCCCTTTCAGCAAGGCCAGACGCCCTTTGTATTTCAGCGCTTTCGCCACCGTGGGTAAATCGCGGCTGTAGAGCTGATCCTGGAGCGCTTTTGATCCCGTAGAGATGATCACCTTTTTTTTCGCCCGCAGCGCAGGAGCGAGGTAAGCATACGTTTTCCCCGTACCGGTGCCGGCCTCCACGACCAGCGGCTGCGCCTTGTCGATGGCGTGCGCGACGGCATGCGCCATCTGACGTTGGGGTTCGCGCGGTTTAAAGCCGGGAATAGCCTGTGCTAACTGACCTTCTGGGGAAAAATCGTCTGCCACGGTGTTCTCTCACTGTATTTTTGCACAGGGATTATGTCAGCCCCTTCTCTCCGGTGCCACCCCAAATAGTGACGACGGCGGAACATTATGGCAGTCTTGCCGCCTGACGACGAAAGATAACGAGGATACGTTTATGACAATTACGCGCATTGATGCCGAAGCCCGCTGGTCTGATGTGGTGATCCACAACCAGACGCTGTACTACACCGGCGTCCCTGCCAATCTGCACGCCGACGCCTTCGAGCAGACCGCCAACACCCTGGCGCAGATCGACGCCGTACTGGAAAAACAGGGCAGCGACAAATCCCGCATTCTGGATGCGACGATTTTTCTGGCGAATAAAGACGATTTCGCGGCGATGAATAAAGCCTGGGATGCGTGGGTGGTGGCGGGTCACGCGCCTGTACGCTGCACCGTACAGGCCACGCTGATGAAACCGGAATATAAGGTTGAGATCAAGATTATCGCGGCAGTGTAAGCCGGTTATTCTTCATCTTCATCCTCAAAGCGCGCCACGATCCGCTCGCCGGTATGGGTGGCGCGAAGTTCTTCCGCGACCTGGGAAATTGCCTGTCCGCTGCTCATCCCCTGGGACATCAGCTCCTGAATACGTTCAACGGCTTTCTGCTGTTGGTCATGGCTGAGAGAAGGTAAACCTGCAAACATCGTTAACTCCTGCTAAATTATTCGCGCTAATTATTTCACGCTGCCCGGTAGTATGCCATACATGAACATGCGCTTCCCCACTGTTATGACCTTGCCCTGGCGTGCAGACGCCGCCGAGTTCTGGTTTGCCCGTCTGAGCCACCTGCCTTTTGCGATGCTCCTGCACTCCGGGCATGCGGATCATCCCTACAGCCGCTTTGACATTCTGGTGGCCGACCCGGTTAAAACGCTGACGACCGATGCGCTGTCGCCAACGGACGATCCGCTGATGCGGCTCCAGAACGAGATCCATGCTCTGGGCTTATCTGCCACACCGGATCCGGATCTGCCTTTCCAGGGGGGCGCGCTGGGCCTGTTTGGTTACGATCTGGGTCGCCGTTTCGAAAAGCTGCCCGAGCATGCGCAGGCGGATATTTCCCTGCCGGATATGGCGGTGGGGCTGTATGACTGGGCGCTGATCGTGGATCACCGTAAGCAGACGGTTTCTCTGCTAAGCCACCGGGACGTGCAGGCGCGTCTGGCCTGGCTTGAGGCGCAACGGCCCGCCGCCCCGGAACGCTTTATGCTAACCTCCGGCTGGCGCTCGAACATGAGCGCGGAGGAATACGCGGAAAAATTCTCCCGCGTGCAGGCGTATCTTCACAGCGGCGACTGTTATCAGGTCAACCTCGCCCAGCGTTTCCAGGCGGCATACGAGGGAGACGAATGGCAGGCGTTTACCCGCCTCAATGCCAGCAATAAGGCCCCGTTCAGCGCATTTTTACGCCTTGAACACGGCGCCATCCTCAGCCTTTCGCCTGAGCGTTTTATTCACCTGGCTGACGGTATGATTCAGACCCGCCCGATAAAGGGCACCCTGCCGCGCCTTGCGGATGCCGACGCCGACCGTCAGCAGGCGGAGACGCTGGCGGCCTCGCCGAAAGATCGCGCTGAAAACCTGATGATTGTCGATCTGATGCGCAATGATATTGGCCGCGTCGCCGAGCCGGGCAGCGTGCGCGTGCCGGAGCTGTTCGTCGTGGAGCCATTCCCGGCGGTGCATCATCTGGTCAGCACCATCACCGCACGTCTGCCGGCCTCGCGAACCGCCTGCGATCTGCTCCGCGCCGCGTTTCCGGGCGGCTCCATTACCGGCGCGCCGAAGGTCCGGGCGATGGAGATCATCGACGAACTGGAACCGCATCGCCGCAACGCCTGGTGCGGCAGCATCGGCTATGTGAGTCTGTGCGGCACCATGGATACCAGCATCACTATTCGCACCCTGACGGCCTGCGACGGTAACCTGTACTGTTCCGCAGGCGGTGGCATTGTGGCCGACAGCCAGGCGGAGGCGGAATATCAGGAAACCTTTGATAAAGTGAATCGTATCCTGAAACAACTGGAGAACTCACGGTGAAGAAAGACAACCTGACGCTGGATGATTTTCTGTCGCGCTTTCAGCTTCTGCGGCCCCAGGTTAACCGCGCCACGCTGAATCAACGTCAGGCGGCGGTGCTGATCCCGGTCGTGCGTCGTGAGCAGCCGGGTCTGTTGCTTACCCAGCGCTCACCGCATATGCGAAAACACGCCGGTCAGGTTGCGTTCCCGGGCGGCGCGGTGGACAGCACCGATGCATCCCTGATTGCCGCCGCACTGCGCGAAGCGCATGAGGAAGTGGCGATCCCTCCGGAGGCGGTCGAGGTGATCGGCGTGCTGCCGCCAGTGGACAGCGTAACCGGTTTTCAGGTCACGCCGGTCGTTGGCATTATTCCGCCCGATCTTCAGTATCACGCCAGCGTCGATGAAGTTTCAGCGGTATTCGAAATGCCGCTGGAAGAGGCCCTTCGTCTGGGTCGCTATCACCCGCTGGATATTCACCGCCGCGGACACGATCATCGGGTCTGGCTGTCGTGGTATCAGCATTATTTTGTCTGGGGCATGACGGCAGGCATCATTCGTGAGCTGGCCCTGCAAATCGGCCTGAAGCCTTGACTATACTTTACATTCCACCCTTTTCTGGCAGGTTTGCGATCGGCGTCGCGCTATTAGCAAAACCATCGTTAACCATTAGTTTAATTCATGTGAATAGTTAAGCCGAGGTTGGTGTTCCCTCTTACACTATGCGCAGTTATAACATCGTTACTGGAACCCCAGTAACCCTGTCAGGAGTGTGAAAGTGATTAGTATATTCGACATGTTCAAAGTGGGGATTGGTCCATCTTCTTCCCACACTGTAGGGCCGATGAAGGCCGGTAAACAGTTCGTCGATGATCTGGTCGAAAAAGGATTACTGGAAAGCGTTACCCGTGTCGCCGTAGACGTTTACGGTTCACTGTCATTAACGGGTAAAGGCCACCACACCGATATCGCCATTATTATGGGTCTGGCGGGCAATATGCCGGACACAGTTGATATTGATGCCATTCCGGCATTTATCCGCGACGTGGAAACGCGCGGTCGTTTGCTGCTGGCTAACGGCCAGCACGAAGTGGACTTCCCGCAGGATGACGGGATGCGTTTTCGTAGCGACAACCTGCCGCTGCATGAAAACGGCATGACCATCCACGCCTGGAGTGGCGAAAAAGAGATCTACAGCAAAACTTACTACTCCATCGGCGGCGGCTTTATCGTTGACGAAGAACACTTTGGTAAAGAGAGCGCGGGCGACGTCAATGTGCCCTATCCGTTTAAATCGGCCACCGAGATGCTGGGCTACTGCAAAGAGACCGGTCTGTCCCTGTCAGGCATGGTGATGCAGAACGAACTGGCGCTGCACAGCAAGAAAGAGATCGAAGACTATTTTGCTAACGTGTGGCAAACCATGCGCGCCTGTATTGACCGCGGGATGAACACCGAGGGTGTTCTGCCTGGGCCACTGCGCGTGCCGCGTCGTGCCTCTGCTCTGCGCCGCATGCTGGTCACTACCGACAAGTTCTCCAATGACCCAATGAACGTGGTCGACAGGGTGAACATGTTTGCCCTCGCGGTTAACGAAGAGAACGCAGCGGGTGGTCGCGTCGTGACGGCGCCGACCAACGGCGCGTGCGGTATCGTTCCGGCGGTGCTGGCCTATTACGATCACTTTATTGAGCCCGTGACGCCGGACATCTATATCCGTTATTTCCTCGCGGCAGGTGCTATCGGCACGCTGTACAAGATGAATGCGTCCATCTCCGGTGCTGAAGTGGGCTGTCAGGGTGAAGTGGGCGTGGCCTGCTCTATGGCAGCAGCGGGTCTGGCGGAACTGCTGGGCGCCAGCCCTGAGCAGGTGTGCGTGGCGGCGGAAATCGGCATGGAGCACAACCTCGGTCTGACCTGTGACCCGGTTGCCGGCCAGGTGCAGGTGCCGTGCATTGAGCGTAACGCCATCGCCTCCGTCAAAGCGATCAACGCCTCGCGTATGGCGATGCGCCGTACCAGCGAGCCACGCGTGTCGCTGGATAAGGTTATTGAAACTATGTACGAAACCGGCAAGGACATGAACGCGAAGTACCGTGAGACCTCGCGCGGCGGTCTGGCCATTAAGGTGCAGTGCGACTAAGCTTTCCTTTCGCCCATCTGCAACGGATGGGCGAATTTTCCCCTCTCGTCTCGTCGCTTCACGTATTCCCCACTACACTGTCACTGTTGCGTCTGGCTTTTCCGGCCGGTGCTTAACAGGCGACCGTTCATGCAAACTGCACAAACGATCATTAAAGACTATCGCCGAAAACGCGTTATCGTCTGTGTCGCGGTTGCGCTCGTTACGCTCGTCCTGACGCTGGGTATTCGCTTTATTTCACAGCGCAACATAAATCAGGATCGGATCCACGACTTTACCCACCACACCGTGCGTGCGCTTGATAAGGTGCTTCTTTCGTTAGAGGCCCAGCGGGAAACGCTACTTTCACTGGTTGGCATACCCTGTTCCGAAGCAAATCTGATCCTGCGAAAACAGGCGGCGATCCTCCAGACCGTACGCTCCATCGCCCTCATTCAAGACGGAATACTGTATTGCTCAAGCGTCTTTGGCAGCCGTAATGTGCCCGTCAGTGAGTTTGTGCCGGAGCTGCCGGTCAGTGAATCCTGGCTGTTGCTGCTGACCGATCGGTGGCTGGTAAAAGGCAGCCCGGTACTGATTCAGTGGTCTCCCCTCGCGAGCGACGGCAACGACGGGGTGATGGAGGTGGTGAATATCGATCTCATCACTAAAATGATTCTTGAGCCGCAGCGGCCGCAGATCACCGACGTTGTCCTGAGAGTAGGAGATAACTTCCTCCGCGACGGGCAACAGGTGACGACTACGCCGACCTTCGATGACAACGCCTCCCTGCTGGAACAATCGTCACAGCATTACCCTTTCAGCGTCACGGTGAGCGGCCCCGGGCCTGGCGAAATGGCGTTAAAAAATCTGCCCACCCAGCTGCCGCTGGCGTTAATGCTCAGCTTACTGATGGGCTATATCGCCTGGCTCGCCACCGCGCGGCGCATCAGTTTCACCTGGGAAATCAATATGGGAATTGCGGCCAGGGAGTTTGAGCTCTTCTGCCAGCCGCTGGTGAATGCCCGCACCCGGGAATGCGTCGGCGTCGAGATCCTCCTGCGCTGGAACAACCCGCGTCAGGGATGGATTTCGCCCGATGTCTTTATCCCTCTGGCCGAAGAACATAACCTGATTGTTCCGCTTACCCGCTACGTCATCAGCGAAACGGTGCGGCAGATAGGCTATTTCCCGGCCTCGCGCGATTTCCATATCGGCATTAACGTGGCCGCCAGCCATTTTCGCCGCGCTGCGCTGATCCAGGATCTCAACCGCATCTGGTTTAACGCCAGCCCTGTTCAACAGTTGATCGTGGAGTTAACCGAACGCGATGCGTTGCTGGATGTGGATTACCGCATCGTGCGGGAGCTGCACCGCAAAGGGGTGAAACTTGCGATTGATGATTTTGGTACCGGCAACAGCTCACTTTCATGGCTAGAAAAACTGCATCCGGATGTGCTGAAAATTGATAAATCCTTCACCACCGCGATCGGCACCGACGCCGTGAACTCAACGGTAACGGATATTATTATTGCGCTGGGTCAGCGGCTGAATATTGAACTGGTTGCGGAAGGGGTGGAAACCGAGGAGCAGTCACGCTACCTGCGCCGTCACAGCGTACATATTTTGCAGGGGTACTTGTATGCGCGGCCAATGCCGCTGCGCGAGTTTCCGAAATGGCTGGCGGAAAGTCACTCTCCGCCAGCCCGCCACAACGGACACATCGTGCCCTTACTGCCGTTACGCTAGATAGCGTTACTCTTCTTCGTCGTGTGCAGAGTGCTCTTTAACAATACGCACCATATCAACGCGATAGTCGTTGGCTTCGACGATGGTAATTTGCAGCGGCGGCAGCTCCAGCACATCACCAATACGCGGGATCTGCCCGTTAACGGCAATCACCAGCCCCGCGACGGTGGCAATGTCTTCATCATCATTGACCACGTTTTCGACGCCCAGCGTGTGCGAGAGCGCGTGCAGGTCGGTGGTGCCTTTCACCAGCCAGCCGTCACCGTCGGCAACGATTTCCGGGGTTTCATCCGCATCAGGGAATTCACCGGCAATGGCTTCCAGCACGTCCAGCGGCGTCACCAGGCCCTGTACCACACCAAATTCATTGGTGACGATAACAAAGCTCCCGCGGGCACGACGCAACACGCCCAGCAGGTTGATCGGATCCAGCGTCTCCGGTACCACGATGGCGGGCGACGCGGCCGCTACGGCCTCGACGTTAACGCCCTCTTCCAGCGCCACCAGCATCTCTTTCGCGCGTACCACACCGATAATCTCATCCAGCTCACCCCGGCAGACCGGGAACAGGCTGTGTGGCGAGGAGAGCAGCTGCTGACGAATTTCGTCGACGCTCAGGTTGGCGTCCACCCAGCTGATCTCACCGCGCGGCGTCATAATGCCGCGCAGGGAGCGGGAAGCCAGCGAAAGCACGCCGTTGATCATGTAGCGTTCTTCTTCCACAAACGCGCCTTCCGGCACCGGAACCGGGTTACGGTTCTCGTTATCAGCCTGCACGTTGACCTGACGACGTCCGCCCATCAGTCGCAGAATCGCATCTGCGGTACGGGCTCGCAGCGGCTGATTCGACTGCTGCTTAATAAAGTTACGGCGCGCAATCTGGTTAAACAGCTCGATCAGAATCGAGAAGCCAATCGCGGCGTACAGGTAGCCTTTCGGAATATGGAAGCCAAACCCTTCTGCCACCAGGCTCAGACCAATCATCAGCAGGAAGCTCAGACACAGCACAACGACCGTCGGATGCTGGTTGACGAAACGCGTCAGCGGTTTTGACGCCAGCAGCATTACCGCCATCGCAATCACCACCGCCGCCATCATCACCGGCAGATGGTTCACCATGCCGACCGCCGTAATCACCGCATCCAGTGAGAAGACCGCATCAAGCACCACAATCTGGAGAACAACCACCCAGAAGCTGGCGTAACCCTTACCGTGGCCATCATCGTGCTGCCGGTTCTCCAGCCGTTCATGCAGCTCTGTTGTGGCTTTGAACAGCAGGAACAGTCCCCCCACCAGCATGATTAAATCGCGGCCGGAGAAGGTGAAATCCATGACGGTGAACAGCGGCTTCGTCAGGGTAACCATCCACGAGATCACAGACAGCAAGCCCAGACGCATGATCAGCGCCAGCGAGAGGCCGATCAGACGGGCTTTATCACGCTGTTTCGGCGGGAGCTTATCCGCGAGGATGGCGATAAACACCAGGTTATCAATACCGAGAACGATCTCCAGCACGACCAGCGTAAGCAAGCCTACCCAGATTGACGGGTCCATTAAGAATTCCATGACACGCTCCTGCTAAAGGAATGACAAAACGGTGCCCCGCTAATTTCGGGCATTTCAAAGGGAATGAGAGTCGATGCGTGGCGAAGATCGCCGATGAATAAGGCGCGGAATGGCCTGGAAGATGACTGACGTCGGTGACGGTCCATATAGTGGGCTGTAGCCCTATACTCCTGAATAATTAAACGGACGCTAAACATATCAGAGACAATTGGTTTTTAGCAAAGATTTACGTTCCTTTGCAAACTTCTGTAACACACGCGGATTAACTTAAAGAAAAATCTGTAAGGCGTAGCTAAATTACGGATCTTCATCACATAAATTATTTTTTCACTATCTAAAATAATTCGCGGAAGTCTTAGTTTTTTGAACTCTAACCCTTATCTGAATCGATTCGGTTCGCCAATACGATTCTCAGTACGCCTGCCTGGCAGACGTATACATGATAATAAAAGGAGGTAGCAAGTGACCATTGCTATTGTCATAGGCACACATGGTTGGGCTGCGGAGCAGTTACTCAAAACGGCAGAAATGCTGTTGGGCGAGCAGGAAAACGTCGGCTGGATCGATTTCGTTCCCGGTGAAAATGCCGAGACGCTGATTGAAAAATACACTGCTCAGCTTGAGAAGCTGGATACCAGTAAAGGCGTGCTGTTTCTCGTGGATACATGGGGCGGCAGCCCGTTCAACGCTGCCAGCCGCATTGTCGTCGATAAAGAGCATTATGAAGTCGTCGCCGGGGTGAATATCCCGATGTTGGTGGAAACCTTCATGGCGCGTGACGACAACCCAGGTTTTGATGAACTGGTGGCACTGGCGGTGGAAACCGGTCGCGAAGGCGTGAAGGCGCTGAAAGCGCAGCCGGTTGAAAAACCGGCCCCTGCCCCTGCTGCACCAAGGGCGGCAGCACCGGCGAAGCCAATGGGTCCGAACGATTACATGGTTATCGGCCTTGCGCGTATTGATGACCGTCTGATCCACGGCCAGGTGGCAACACGCTGGACCAAAGAGACCAACGTACAACGCATCATCGTGGTCAGTGACGAAGTGGCCGCCGACACTGTCCGTAAAACCCTTCTTACCCAGGTTGCACCGCCGGGCGTCACCGCGCACGTCGTGGATGTCGCCAAAATGATCCGCGTTTACAACAACCCGAAATATGCGGGTGAGCGCGTGATGCTTCTCTTCACCAACCCGACAGACGTCGAACGCATTGTTGAAGGCGGCGTGAAAATCACCTCCGTTAACATTGGCGGTATGGCATTCCGTCAGGGCAAAACGCAGGTCAACAACGCGATTTCAGTGGATGCGAAAGATATCGAGGCCTTCAACAAACTGAATGCACGCGGTATCGAACTGGAAGCCCGTAAGGTTTCCACGGACCAGAAACTGAAAATGATGGATTTGATCGGCAAAGTGGGGAAATAAGCCCGGGCCGGTTTTTCATATAGAGCTTATGTAATAGGAGAAGTGCAATGGAGATTACTACTCTTCAGATTGTGCTGGTGTTCATCGTCGCATGTATTGCGGGTATGGAGTCCGTACTTGATGAATTTCAGTTCCACCGCCCTCTGGTGGCCTGTACGTTGATTGGCGCCGTTCTCGGTGACATGAAAACCGGTATCATCATCGGTGGTACTTTGGAAATGATCGCCCTCGGCTGGATGAACATCGGTGCGGCAGTTGCGCCAGATGCCGCGCTGGCGTCCATTATTTCAACCGTTCTGGTTATCGCTGGTCATCAGAGTATTGGTGCCGGTATCGCGCTGGCCATCCCGCTGGCCGCAGCGGGTCAGGTGCTGACCATTATCGTCCGTACTATTACCGTTGCCTTCCAGCACGCGGCGGATAAGGCGGCCGAAAACGGCAACCTCACCGCGCTCTCCTGGATCCACGTTTCTTCCCTGTTCCTGCAAGCGATGCGTATCGCAATCCCTGCGGTTATCGTGGCGATTTCTGTCGGTACCAGCGAAGTTCAGGGCATGCTGAATGCGATCCCTGAAGTGGTTACCAGCGGTCTGAATATCGCCGGGGGTATGATCGTGGTGGTCGGTTATGCGATGGTCATCAACATGATGCGCGCGGGCTACCTGATGCCATTCTTCTACCTTGGCTTCGTTACCGCTGCGTTCACCAACTTCAACCTGGTTGCGCTGGGTGTGATTGGTGCGGTGATGGCGATTCTTTATATCCAGCTCAGCCCGAAATACAACCGTGTCGCGGGTGCCCCTGCGCAGGCTGCTGGTAACAACGATCTCGATAACGAACTGGACTAACAGGTGAGCGAAATGGTTGATATGACAAAAACTACCACTGAGAAAAAACTCACTCCGGGTGATATTCGTGGCGTGTTCATCCGTTCTAACCTGTTTCAGGGTTCATGGAACTTCGAACGTATGCAGGCGCTCGGCTTCTGCTTCTCCATGGTGCCGGCCATCAAACGCCTGTATCCGGAAAACAACGAAGCACGCCGTCAGGCAATTAAGCGTCACCTGGAATTCTTCAACACCCATCCTTATGTTGCGGCGCCGGTTCTGGGCGTGACGCTGGCAATGGAAGAGCAGCGTGCGAACGGGGCTGAGATCGACGATGGTGCCATCAACGGTATCAAAGTTGGTCTGATGGGGCCGCTGGCAGGCGTGGGCGACCCGATCTTCTGGGGTACCGTGCGGCCGGTCTTTGCGGCGCTGGGCGCCGGGATCGCCATGAGCGGCAGCCTGCTCGGTCCTCTGCTGTTCTTCATCCTGTTCAACGCGGTGCGTCTGCTGACCCGTTACTACGGCGTGGCGTACGGTTATCGTAAAGGGGTGGATATCGTTAAGGATATGGGCGGCGGCTTCCTGCAAAAACTGACTGAGGGGGCGTCAATCCTCGGCCTGTTTGTAATGGGGGCGCTGGTTAACAAGTGGACGCACGTGAACATCCCGCTGGTGGTATCGACGATCACTGGTCAGGATGGTCAGACGCGCGTTACCACCGTGCAGACGATTCTGGACCAGCTGATGCCGGGCCTGGTACCGCTGCTGTTAACCTTCGCCTGTATGTGGCTGCTGCGTAAGAAAGTGAACCCGCTGTGGATCATCGTTGGCTTCTTCGTCATCGGTATCGCGGGCTACGCCGTCGGCCTGCTGGGTCTGTAATAAAATGCGTTACCGACCGGGGGCTTGCCCCCGGTCTTTTTATCTGGAGGATGAATGACTGTCACGGACACCGTACTGGTTTTATTTATTGTTGCCCTTCTGGCTTACGCGATCTATGACGAGTTCATTATGCCTCGCCGCCACGGCGAGACGCTGCTGACCCTTCCCCTCTTACGCCGTGGACGCATTGATGCGTTTATCTTCGCCGGTCTGGTAGTCATCCTGATTTACAATAATGTGACCAGCCACGGCGCAATATTAACCACATGGTTATTATGTGCGCTGGCATTAATGGCGATTTACCTGTTCTGGATCCGCTCGCCAAAACTCATTTTTAAAAAACACGGATTCTTCTTCGCCAATGTCTGGATAGAATATAACCGTATTAAAGAGATGAATTTATCCGAAGACGGGGTTCTGGTGATGCAATTAGAACAACGCCGCCTGCTCATCCGGGTCAAAAATATTGATGACCTGGAAAAGATCTACAAATTACTCGTTAAAACTCAATGAGTTAATATTATAGCATCGGCTATATATTGCATTATTCTTAAACCAGCAATATAGCCGATGCTATATCTCCTCTGTTAATTGCCTTATATTTGTTAACGATATTTTCACGCATAAATCTAAATGAAAATCGTTATCAATATAGTGGCTATATAAAGCCATCTTCGTTGTTGTTTTATATTCTCAAAATATGTTAAGGTTGCGCCCGTCGTTGGGGAGTAGCCGATTTCCTGCCTGCGGGAAATGTACGTGTCAACATACTCGTTGAAAAACGTGGCGCGTACGGATCGTTTTCAGCACACTTACTGTGCCAAAAGCGATCAGGCGAGACCATAGATACATCAACTGCTGTTTACTGGGGGCAGTGATGTGTCATATGGATATCCCCGGTCTGGACGCTCTTATGAATATCTCCGCTACGATCCTTCTGGCTTTTGGCATGTCCATGGACGCATTTGCCGCCTCTATTGGTAAAGGTGCCACCCTCCATAAACCTAAATTTTCCGACGCCCTGCGTACCGGTCTCATATTTGGTGCTATCGAAACGCTGACGCCGCTTATCGGCTGGGGTCTGGGGATGCTCGCCAGCCAGTTCGTGCTGGAGTGGAATCACTGGATTGCTTTCGTGCTGCTGGTGTTCCTCGGCGGACGCATGGTGATTGAAGGCTTTCGTGGTAACGGCGATGAAGATGATGCGCCGCTGCAACGCCACGGCTTCTGGCTTCTGGTGACAACCGCCATCGCAACCAGCCTGGATGCAATGGCCGTGGGTGTCGGTCTGGCGTTTTTGCAGGTCAATATTATCGCCACCGCGCTGGCGATTGGCTGCGCCACGCTGATCATGTCAACGCTGGGGATGATGGTGGGTCGGTTCATTGGCCCGCTGTTAGGCAAACGCGCCGAAATTCTGGGCGGTATCGTGTTGATCGGGATTGGTGCCCAAATCCTTTGGGCACACTTCGCGGGTTAACCTTCGCGCTGCCAGCAATGGATGCTGAAATCCGTCTGGCAGCGAAATTCTGTCTGCGCTGCCAGCGTTTCCCACACCTCTGGTTTTGCCCGCCATGCAAACGGCGTCATTTGCAGTAACGCCACGGCTTCACTTCCCTGCAACGTCATTTCATACGCTACCGACTGCGCCTGCTTTAACGCAAAGCCCGCCAGCTGTTCAGAGTGCGGCGCATGCAGGTGAACTTCATCATAGATCAGCCCTTTTAACTCCAGCAGATGACGCGGCCCTGGCGTGACGGTGATAACCCAGCCGCCAGGCTTAACGACGCGCGCCAGCTCCTCTGCCTTGCACGGCGCATAGATACGCACCACGGCGTCCATACTCGCTTCCTCAAACGGCAGGCGGTGGCTGGAGGCCACGCAGAACGTTACCGCTGAGTAGCGTTTAGCTGCCGCACGGATAGCCACTTTCGACACGTCCAGCCCGAAAGTTTCGGCACCCTTCTCAGCCGCCACGTCAGCAAACGTGGCGGTGTAGTAACCTTCGCCGCAGCCGATATCCAGCATGGCGGATACGCCTTCTGTCAGAGATTGACGGAGTAAGGCGACAACGGCATCCCTGAGCGGTTGATAGTGCCCGGCATCGAGAAACGCCCGGCGCGCCTGCATCATCTCCGCGCTGTCACCCGGGTCCCGGGAGCGCTTGTGCTGTACCGGCAGAAGATTTACATAGCCCTCTTTCGCCCGGTCAAACTGATGTCCCTGTGGACAGATAAACGTTTTCTCCGCGCACGTCAGCGGCGCGTGGCAAAGGGGACAACTGAAAGACATGACAGCTCCAGGGCGTAAACCAAAAGGCGAAGTGTACCGCTATTCGCCAGGGTTATAAACGGCTGGGTGACGCATCACGATCAGATGGTTAGAATCTGCCGGCAGCCCGTCTGGCTTCACGTTTTCCAGGCGCAGGACGTTACCCATAATTTCGCTGAACACGGGCGCGGAAACGGCCCCGCCGTAATAGGCACCGTTTTGTGGATCGTTGATCACCACCACCAGCGCAAAACGGGGATCGCTGGCAGGCGCAACGCCTGCGGTATAGGCGACGTATTTATCCACATACTTACCGTGTTCATCGATTTTTTTGGCCGTTCCGGTTTTTATCGCCACGCGATAGTTACGCACCGCCGCTTTGATCCCGCCACCGCCGGGTAACGCAACGCTCTCCATCATATGTTCCACCTCGTGAACAATTTCCTCGGGCATCACCCGCTTGCCAATCACCGGCGGGTCAATACGGGTGATGGACAGAGGCCGTTCAATGCCGTAGCTGCCGATGGTGGCATACACATGCGCCAGCTGGAGGGGGGTTACCATCAGGCCATACCCAAAGGCAAAGGTCGCCCGATCTAACTGACTCCAGAATTTTCGCTGCGGCAGTAAACCTGCGCTTTCTCCCGTTAAACCAAGCCCGGTACTCTCGCCAAAACCAAAGTTTTTATAGGTATCCAGTAACCGTTGCACGGGCATCGCCAGCGAAAGACGGGATACGCCTGTGTCGCTAGATTTTTGCAAAATCCCGGTCATCGTCAGCTCGGGGTAGTAGCCCACATCACGAATACGATGACCATCAATGGTGTAGGGATGCGTATCTATCACGCTGTCAGGCTGTACCAGCCCCTGCTGTAGCGCCGTCATCAGCACCAGAGGCTTAACGGTCGAGCCAGGTTCAAAGGTGTCGCTGATCGCGCGATTGCGAAAATCATCCAGCGTTGCCCCTTCCCGGTTGTTGGGGTTGAAGTCGGGGAAGCTCGCCATCGCCAGAATTTCGCCCGTCCGGATATTAATCAGCACCGACGCGCCTGACTCGGCTTTGTTCCACGCCACGGCATTATCCAGCGCGTCTTCGGTGATAGTTTGCAGGCGTTCATCGATACTAAGCTGGATATTATGTGCAGGTACGGGAGCCACCTCCGTAAGGTTCTCCACCACATGTCCGTAGCGATCTTTCCTGACCAGCCGCACGCCTGCCTTCCCGGTAAGCTGCGTGTTAAAGCTTTTCTCGACGCCCTCAATGCCCTGACCATCAATATTGGTGAAGCCAATCAGGTTCGCCGCCACGTGCCCGGCAGGATAAAAGCGGCGGGACTCATCGCGAAGGTTGATACCGGGGAGACGTAGCTTATCGATCCACTTTGCCTGGGCGGGATCAACCTGACGGGCCAGGTAAATAAATCGCCCGTGCGGGTTACTGTTAATTCGCAATGCGAGCGTGCTCAGAGAAAGGTGTAAGGCATCTGCCAGGGCCTGCCAGCGCGAGTCAAAACCGATCCCCCCTTTTTCCAGCACTGTTTTGGGATCGGCCCAGACGGCCTGGACGGGTACGCTCACCGCAAGGGGTCGCCCTTCACGGTCAACAATCATCCCACGCGGGGCGTCTATCGCCACTTCGCGCAGGGAGCGCATATCCTCCTGCTTCACCAGATTATCCGGTTTGATAATTTGTAGCCACGCTACGCGGCCCAGCAGAAACGCAAGGCTACAAAAGATGGCGAGACACAGAAGTGCAAAACGTGCCGGAGTAAAATTTCCGGTGGTGGTTATTGTCTTTTTTTTCACCTTAACCCCAGGGCTGTTAATCAACGCCCTGATTTAACGAGAAAAGCGGATAATAAGGCGGGAAAACAATGCTAATAATCTCGCGGGTTTGCAACAAGATAATAACAGAGGAGGATTACGTAATATTTTGAAAAATAAGCGAATAAAAAAGCCCCGCATCGGCGAGGCTTATGTCTGAGATCGAAGCGCTGAGCGCTTCAGTCAGCAGTGATTCGATCAGATAGCAGTTACGTTAACCGCAGCTGGGCCTTTCTGGCCATCCTGAATTTCGAACTCAACGTTCTGGCCTTCAGCCAGAGTTTTGAAGCCGTTACCCTGGATTGCAGAGAAGTGTACGAACACGTCTTTGCTGCCGTCAGCAGGAGTAATGAAACCAAAACCTTTAGACTCGTTGAACCACTTAACTTGACCTTTAATCTTTGCCATTTGCAAAATTCCTTAGAGTGTTTTCTTAGCCCGCGGGCTTTGACATAGATAAAACTGAGACATTACTGCTTGAGGCACTAATATAAGGTTCGGCAGAGAAGCGGTATTCAACGACAACGTGTTTACTCAGGACTTCTTTACTGAAAATGCCACACATAAACAGAACTGTACCTCGTTTGACCCAAAACGTGTTATCACACACAACGTTTAATATGGCAAGCCATTTTTAAACGTGTCTCGATCCGCCGCACAAATTCAGACGTTACTCCATAACAATCTGCACAGTTATGCGAATTGTCAAATGAAGCGCCACCTGACCTCACTGCCCGCAGGGTGCGTTGACGCGCCCTGTAATCAAAGACTTTTTAAACATAGCTCAATCATTTCAAAGCGTCCATCCCAATCCCAGAATTTCTTTAAAGGAATGACTGAGTTAGAACATTTTGTGAAAAGTTATGCTGAAAACATTGCAACGCACCAACATGTGTCAGGGAATATACGATGTTAATTACATTTTGCTAACTGTATTAAAAACCACCATTTAATAAGTGTTATTCTGCACCAAAATAATGAAATTTTTATGACTCTGCCTCAAAACAAGGCAAGCAAAACGTTTCGATAAAAATAAAACACTTCAGGAAAGATAAAGCACACTATTTATTCAACGAAACTGAATTTGTTAAATAAGGATAAATATTCGCCAGTTTTCAGTGTGCTAAAACATGAGTTAACTGCTGCTTAATTAAATGCCGGGAAGTTGTGGGATGCATTTGATAAGGGAGGGGATTTACGCCGTACGTCAGGCCACCTCCCCGCTCCGGGCAGACTATCGTTCAGCTACCAGGCGAATGAAGTCTTCCTCGTCTTGTTGTTGAGCAACAGCGTCCTTCGGTAACGCTTTCTCCTCCGGCTCGTTGGCTTCGCACAAACGACGCAGCAGCGCAGTCTGCCGTTTCTGCTGATCGAGCAATGCTTCCAGCAGCTCAATCTGCTCGTTTGTGCGGGAGCTGGCGCGGTTAACGAAAAACCACAGCACCAGCCCAACGACCAGCACCAACAAAGACATTACCAGGGATGCAATGCTCAGCAGCCCCGAATTCAGTAACTCACCCATTTCACCACCTCAGTAAAAACCGCCATTTTACCACTGCCGCCGCGTAAGGACATCACTCAGCGTAAAAATGGTCTCTACCAGGGAATAAACTTATTGATTGAACAAATGCCGCTAAAGAACTGTACATCCTGATCGCACATCACATTGATAGTCTGCGTCCACAGCACCACGCATGCTATCAACACTATAATCAGAATTACCCAGCGTATTTTTTTCACTCCACACTCCGTCTTATGACCTGATACAGCCAGGTTATCACGGTTATCTTAAACAGGGGCTAACTGTACCTTCAACAGACGCTTTTCGGAATCGTGCACTTGTTTCACTGCGTAAAGCCGTTACGCTTACTCTATGACAACAAAGAAAAAAGAGGCAACGATGCGTTTACTTATTCGTACAGTAATTGTACTGGCCATTGTCTGGATCGGCCTGTTATTAAGTGGGTACGGCGTATTAATGGGGAGCAAAGAAAATGCCGCGGGTCTGGGTATCCAGTGTAAATATCTTACCGCCCAGGGGATAAGCACGGCTCAGTACATCCATTCCGACAGCGGGATCATCGGGTTAACCAACTGTCCTGTGCTGCGTAAATCATCTGTTGTGGTTGATAACGGTTAATCAGCGCTGAACTTCGCTTACAGAAACGCCGCAAAAGTGCGGCGTTTTTATTGGTGGCGTCGATCAGAACGGATAATCGTTATAGCCCATCTGCTCTGAAATTTTGCGCGCTGCGGTATGCAGAATCGCCACATATTCATGAAGACGCTCTTCAGAGAAACGCAGCGTTGGGAACGAAATGCTCAGGCCCGCAATGACAACGCCGAAGCGGTCAAACACCGGCACACCGATGCAACGCAGCCCCTCTTCCTGCTCTTCGTTATCTTCCCCGTAACCCTGTTCACGCACTTTATCCAGCACGCTCAGCAGTTCTTCCGTACTGGTAATCGTGCGGTCGGTGCTGCGTTTGTACTCCACCCCGTCAAGGATTTGCTTCACCTCTTCGCGATCGCGCCAGGCCAGCAGTACTTTACCAATTGCGGTGCTGTACAGCGGGTTACGACGACCAATGCGTGAATACATGCGCAGGTTGTACATGGAGTCAATTTTGTGGATGTAAACAATGCTGTCTTCATCCAGCGCACCGAGGTGAATTGTCTCTTTCGTCAGTCGTGAAAGTTCACGCATCTGAATGTCAGCGCTGCGGATCAGATCCACGTTCTGCAAGGCGCGGGCGCCCAGTTCAAACAGTTTCAGGGTCAGAGAATATTTTTCTGATTCTCCTTCCTGCGCGACATAACCCAATGATTTCATCGTCTGCAAAAAGCGATAAACGGTGCTTTTCGACATCATCACACGCTGCGACAACTCTGTAATACCAATTTCACGCTCTTCTCCGAGCGCCTGCAAGATGCCAAACACCTTCAGCACGGAAGAAACAGAATCTGGCTGCTTATCCAAATCTGCGATTGCCATTTATCACCTCATGGAGAGTGTTTTATAAAAATCAGAACCGGTTTTTATTATAAATTCGTGTGATGCGTGCTGCAATCTATCTGGGTTTACTTCGTTACAAATCTGCGACATAAAACCGAAATAACGATGCTAAAATAGTTACTCTGAAAATAATTTCACGCTGAGTCATTCTTTCCCCATGCAAAAAAACGTTTCTGATGGCCTGCCCTTACCGCAGCGGTACGGGGCAATTGCCACTATTGTCATCGGTATTTCGATGGCTGTCCTTGACGGTGCGATTGCCAACGTGGCTCTTCCTACCATTGCCAAAGACCTTAATGCTTCGCCGGCAAGCTCCATCTGGATTGTGAACGCGTACCAGATAGCGATTGTGATTTCCCTTCTGTCACTCTCTTTCCTGGGCGATATGTTTGGTTATCGCCGGGTTTACCAGTGCGGGCTGGTGGTCTTTACCCTCACCTCGCTCTTCTGTGCCCTTTCAGATTCACTACACACCCTTACGCTGGCGCGTATCGCGCAGGGCTTTGGCGGCGCGGCGCTAATGAGCGTGAACACGGCCCTGATACGGCTTATTTATCCTCAACGCCACCTGGGGCGCGGCATGGGCATTAACTCCTTTATTGTGGCCGTGTCGTCCGCCGCCGGCCCAACGATTGCCGCCGCCATCCTGTCCGTTGCCTCGTGGCAGTGGTTGTTTGCCATTAACGTGCCGCTGGGCATTGTGGCGATCTTCTTCGCCCTGCGCTATCTTCCGGAAAATGGTCCGAAAAGTACCATGCCACGTTTCGATCTGCCCAGCGCCGTGATGAACGCGCTGACTTTTGGCCTGCTAATTACGGCGCTGAGCGGATTTGCGCAGGGACAGTCTCTGTCGCTCATTGCCGCAGAAATCGTTGCCATGCTTATCATCGGCTTTTTCTTTGTACGACGTCAGCTGGCGCTGCCCGTGCCGTTACTGCCGGTGGATTTGCTGCGTATTCCGCTGTTTTCGCTATCCATTTGTACCTCCATTTGCTCGTTCTGCGCCCAGATGCTGGCGCTGGTTGCACTGCCGTTCTTTTTGCAGAGCGTGATTGGCCGTTCAGAAGTGGAGACAGGCTTGCTGCTCACGCCCTGGCCGCTGGCAACCATGGTGATGGCCCCGCTGGCCGGTTACCTTATTGAGCGCGTCCATGCCGGGCTTCTGGGGGCGATTGGGCTGGTTGTCATGGCGGTGGGACTGTTTTCGCTGGCGCTCCTGCCCGCCTCGCCGGGGGATCTGGATATTATCTGGCGCATGGTCCTGTGCGGGGCCGGTTTTGGTCTGTTCCAGTCCCCTAATAACCACACGATTATCACCTCTGCCCCACGTCATCGCAGCGGTGGCGCCAGCGGGATGCTGGGCACGGCAAGACTGTTAGGGCAAAGCACCGGGGCCGCACTGGTGGCGTTGATGTTTAACCTTTCCGGGCAGAATGCGACACACGTTGCGCTGATTACCGCAGGGACCCTGGCGACCCTCGCGGCTGTCATTAGCGGCCTTCGCGTCACCCAGCCAAAGGCGCAGGCATAAAAAAACCGGGCGGAGAATGGCTCCAGCCCGGTTCTTTTCAACCCGATTACGTTACTTCAGGTATTCGCCGCTACGCAGCGCTTCAATACGTTTATCCAGCGGCGGGTGAGACATAAACAGCTCGCTCAGCGACTTTGATTTGCCGTTGATGCAGAAGGCCATCATGCTGTTTGCTTCCTGCGGCTCGTAGCTGGTTTTAAGACGTTGCAGCGCAGCAATCATCTTTTCACGACCCACCAGTTTCGCGGAACCGGCATCCGCGTGGAACTCACGATGACGGGAGAACCACATGGTAATGATGCTTGCCAGGATACCGAACACCAGCTCCAGCACCATTGAAACAGCAAAATAGATCAGCGGGTTGCCGTTGCTCTCTTCACCCTCATCACGGTTGCCCCCCATAAACCCGGCAGCAATCTGTGCCAGAATACGAGAAATAAAGATAACGAAGGTGTTCACCACGCCCTGGATCAGGGTCATGGTGACCATATCGCCATTGGCGATATGGCTGATCTCGTGAGCAATAACCGCTTCCGCTTCGTCACGGCTCATGTTTTGCAGCAGGCCGGTACTGACGGCCACCAGGGACGCGTCACGACGCGCACCGGTAGCAAACGCGTTAATATCCGGCGCGTGGTAGATGGCTACCTGCGGCATGGCAATGCCCGCCTGCTTTGACTGCTGAGCAACCGTGCTCATCAGCCACTGCTCCATATCGTTACGCGGTTGCTCAATAACTTCACCGCCCACGGATTTCAGTGCCATCCACCTGGACATCAGCAGTGAAATGAAAGAGCCACCGAAACCAAACAGCAGCGCCATAATCAACAGACCCTGAACGCTGCTCGACTGAATTCCCGTCAGGCTTAGCACCAGCCCGAATACCACCATCACCGCCAGGTTGGTGAGCAGGAAGAGCGCGATTCGCATCATAATATTCTTTTAACCTCAGTTTAACAAAACGCACTATGCGATTACCCACATCGTATGGGTATTACGGCTATTTTCAAGCATCCAGACGGCGTAAGTCACCAGAAAGACACAACTTTACACAATTGGAAATCTGCCTGACGGAAGGAGGAGGTACATAAAGAAACAGGCACAATTTCTTGTGCCTGTTGGGGGATTATTTTGTCGGAGCAGGTTGCAGAGCGGGTTTCTCTTTTTCCAGCTTCGCGAGATCAAGCGCGATATGCACCGTCTCGTCCAGATACGGATCGGGCTCCTGGTAATCCTTAGGCAGATCGTCCAGTTTTTTGAGCAGAGGCTTGCCTTCACGTTTGAAGCGATCGTTGATACGCGCCAGACGTGTCGCGTCATCTTCATTGTTCTCTTTCTCACGCTGGGCGTAGTTCAGAGACACAATGTTCCGTTTCGCTTTCAAAGCGTTGAAACGCGCGATGTCCTTCATGATGTACTGGAATTCCGGATCCTTCCCGATGCGATCGTTGTGATTTTTCAGCAGTTCCGGTCCGAACTGTTTCATATCACCCGATTTCACGAATGTCGCGGCATCAATGCTATCCCACGGCAGCGCGTTATCTTCAAACTTCTCGCCCGTTTCCGTCTCTTCGGTACCTGTCGGCATCATGATATCCGGCGTCACGCCTTTGCGCTGCGTACTGCCGCCGTTGACGCGGTAAAACTTCTGAATAGTGTACTGTACTGAGCCCAGCGCAGGCCACTCAGGGCGCAGCATCTGGTCGTAAATACGGTTCAGAGAGCGGTACTGCTGAACGGTGCCCTTGCCAAACGTCGGTTCGCCGACGATTAATGCCCGGCCGTAATCCTGCATGGCAGCAGCGAAGATTTCCGATGCAGAGGCGCTGAAGCGATCGACAAGCACCACCAGCGGACCCTTATAGTAGACCACACCATCGGTATCGGCATCTTCACGCACTTTACCGTTGTTATCGCGCACCTGTACCACCGGGCCAGACGGGATAAACAGCCCGGAAAGCGAGACGGCCTCGGTCAATGCCCCGCCGCCGTTGCTGCGCAGGTCAATGATCACGCTGCTGACATTCTGCTTTTCAAGCTTCTGGAGCTGCACTTTCACATCATCGGTCAGGCCGACGTAGAAACCTGGGATATCCAGAACGCCAACCTTCTCTTTACCCACGGTTTTCACCGACATTTTCACCGCGCGATCTTCCAGACGGATACGCTCACGGGTGAGAGTAACGATACGGGTTTTAGTCCCCTTACCGGCTGGCAGGATCTCCAGGCGGACTTTGCTGCCCTTCGGCCCTTTGATCAGCGCAACAACATCATCAAGACGCCAGCCAATCACGTCCACCATGCTCTTTCCGGTTTGACCCACACCGACAATACGGTCGCCTACGCTGATCGCTTTGCTTTTCGACGCAGGGCCACCGGCCACCATGGAGTTGATTACGGTGTAGTCATCGTCCATCTGAAGCACAGCACCGATACCTTCCAGAGACAGGCTCATTTCGGTATTGAACTGTTCGGTGTTACGTGGAGAGAGATAATTAGTGTGCGGATCAATTTCATGCGCAAACGCGGTCATCGCCAGCGAGAAAACATCTTCACTGTTGGTCTGCGCCAGACGACGAATAGCGAATTTGTATCGACGATTTAACGTCTCACGGATCTCTTTCTCGTCTTTGCCTGTAAGCTTGAGGCTCAGTTCGTCATATTTGACTTTTCCGTCCCACAGCGCATTCAGTTCAGCCTCGTCTTTCGGCCATGGCGCTTTGCTTCGGTCCAGATTAAAGGTGTCGTTGCCGGTGAAGTCCATCGGACGTTCCAGCACTTTCAGCGCGTATTGATAACGCTCAAAACGGCGCTTTTGCGATAAGTTGTACAGATCGTAGAACAGATCGAGCTTTCCGGAGCGCAGCTCATCACCCACTTCGGATTTGCGTTTAGCGAACTGTTCGACATCGCTGGCCAGCAGTACGTTATGGCTGTAATCCAGCAAGTTCAGATAACGGTCAAAGATTTTGGCCGAAAAGGCCTGATCGAGATCGAACTGACGATAGTGCGAACGAGTAAAGCGCGACGTCACGCGCTCACTCACCGTCGCGTGCTGAGTCTCTTCCTTGAGAACCGGAATTTGATCAACACGCGTAATATCGTCCACAGCGAAAGCATGGCCTGTTATAGCAAACAGGCCAGCCAGCGCGGTGAGCTTAAAAAAAGTGTTCATGCCAGGCTCGGCCTCCGTTTCAGAACAACAAGTGTTCTGCGCGTACAATCATTGACATACCAGAAGTCAGCTGTACACGAACGCCATCTTTGGTGATTTCCAGTACGGTGGCGTCCATCGCGTTGTTACCCGCTTTCACCTTCAGTGACTGACCTACGCTCAGTGCGTTGATGTCAGAAACTGGGGTGTGGCGCGGCTCTTCGCGCGGCGCACGTGGGGCTTTAGCTGCTGGTTTGTCAGCACGCGGTTTGCGATCGTTATTTTCAGTACGACGCGGTGCCGGGCGCGGTTTACGCTCGCGACGAGGGGCGTCTTCCTGACCGTTTGCCGCTGCGGCTTCGCGTTTTTTCGCCTGCTGTTCCGCACGCTGTGCCTGCACGCGAGCTTTGGCTTCTTCAAGCTGCTTACGCGCATGTTCTACGTGCTGCTCGTCCAGCTCACCGCACGGGTTGCCGTCAAGGTCGACACGGGTCGCACCCGGCTTGATACCGTACAGGTAACGCCAGCTCGAGGTATAAAGGCGCAAGGCAGAACGAAGCTGCGTTTTGCTGAGGTTCATCTCCCCCTCAACGCGCGCGACCAGATCCTGAAAGATACCGACTTTCAGAGGACGCGCTTCACCTTCAGCGCTGAAGCACTGCGGGAAACGCTCGGCCAGAAATGCGATAACTTCTTTACTGCTATTCAACTTAGGTTGATTTTCCATGAAATTTCCTGATTACAACGGACGTTGCCAACAAGCGCAGGCATGAACAGGCGACATTATAATGACGCTATCAGTAAATGCTACGTTATCCGTTGATTATCCTGCGACGCTCGCAAAGAATTTATGATAATCGGTCTCTGCCAGAACATTTTCCAGGTTTGCGGCCAGCGCGCGCAGCCCCTGCTCATCCTCGGCAGTAAAGCGGCTGAAGACCGTGCTGTCGATATCCAGAACGCCAATAATCTGATTTTTAACCACCAGCGGCAGTACGATTTCAGAATTGCTGCTGGCATCGCAGGCAATGTGGCCGTCAAACGCATGAACATCTTCGACACGCTGAACCTGACGAGTCGCCACTGCGGTACCGCACACGCCACGACCTACCGGGATGCGTACGCAGGCGAGTTTCCCCTGGAAGGGCCCGAGCACCAGCGTGTCGCCTTCCAGCAGATAAAAGCCCGCCCAGTTCACGTCAGAAAGGCGTTCGAACAGTAACGCACTGGTATTTGCCAGAGTGGCTAAGAAACTGGTTTCCCCTGCCATTAATGCCTTAAAATCGCGATTCAGATCCGCGTAGAATTCTGTTTTGTTCATTATTCAATCACTTAGTTATCTTACATAGTTACCGCATAGCCTATTAAAATAAGCATTAAATGCGCTCATGCTCAAGATGAATCCGTTCATGAGTTATTATAACTTTCAACAATACTAATCTGTGTGCGACTGATGGCCCTAAAAACACCCCAAATTACGCCGACACGAAAGATCGTTGTCCGTACGGTAAGCCAGGCTCTGCCCCGTGCACATTATCAGCGTTGTCCCCAGTGCGATACGCTTTTTATGTTGCCGAAGATGAAATCGCACCAAAGTGCTTTTTGTCCTTGCTGCGATGCCAAAATTCGCGATGGCCGGGACTGGTCATTGACGCGCCTGGCAGCAATGGCGGTCACCATGCTGCTGCTGATGCCCTTCGCCTGGACCGAGCCGCTGTTAAAGCTCTACCTGCTTGGCGTGCGTATTGACGCTAACGTGTTGCAGGGGATCTGGCAGATGACGCGCCAGGGCGATCCGCTTACGGCCGCCATGGTGCTGTTCTGCGTCGTCGGCGCGCCGTTGGTGCTGGTCGCGGCAATTGCCTACCTGTGGTTTGGCAACATTCTGGGGATGAACCTGCGCCCTGTCCTGCTCATGCTGGAAAAGCTCAAGGAGTGGGTGATGCTGGACATCTATCTGGTAGGCATTGGCGTGGCCTCCATCAAGGTGCAGGATTATGCGTTTTTACAACCCGGCATCGGCCTTTTCGCGTTTATTTCACTGGTCCTGCTGAGTATTTTGACCCTGATTCATCTCAATGTTGAACAGCTTTGGGAGCGATTTTACCCGCAGCGCCCCGCGACCCGGCCTGATGAAAACCTGCGCGTCTGCCTGGGCTGCCATTACACCGGTTTTCCGGATAAACGCGGGAGGTGCCCACGCTGCCACATTCCGTTAAGATTGCGACGCAACAACAGCCTGCAAAAGTGCTGGGCGGCGCTAATCGCCTCCCTGGTATTTTTGTTCCCGGCCAACATGCTGCCGATCTCCGTAATTTATGTGAACGGCGCCCGTCAGGAAGATACTATCCTTTCGGGGATTATCTCTCTGGCGCACAGTAACGTGGGGGTCGCCGCCATTGTTTTCATCGCCAGTATTCTGGTGCCCTTTACCAAAGTGGTGGTGATGTTTACGCTGCTTATCAGCATTCACTTTAAATGCGAACAAGGACTACGCACCCGCATCCTGCTTCTGCGATTTGTGACCTGGATTGGTCGCTGGTCGATGTTGGATCTGTTCGTGATTTCGCTGATGATGTCGCTCATCAATCGCGATCAGTTACTTGCTTTTACCATGGGACCCGCAGCTTTTTATTTCGGCTCTGCGGTGATATTGACTATTCTTGCAGTGGAATGGCTGGACAGCCGCTTACTTTGGGACGCACATGAGTCAGGAAACGCCCGCTTCGCCGACTGAAGCGAGAATTAAAACAAAACGCCGCATTTCGCCATTCTGGTTGCTGCCTGTTATCGCGCTGATGATCGCAGGCTGGCTTATCTGGACGAGCTATGAAGATCGCGGAAGTACCATCACGATTGATTTCCAGTCTGCGGACGGCATTGTCGCCGGACGTACCCCCGTTCGCTTCCAGGGGGTGGAAGTGGGTACCGTGCAGGATATCTCCCTTGACAAAGGGCTGAACAAAATCCAGGTCCGGGCGAGCATTAAGTCTGACATGCAGGATGCCCTGCGTGCCGAAACGCAGTTCTGGCTGGTCACGCCTAAAGCCTCCCTGGCCGGCGTTTCCGGGCTGGATGCGCTTGTGGGCGGTAACTATATCGGCATGATGCCCGGCAAAGGTGAGCCACAGGATCACTTTGTTGCGCTGGATACCCAGCCGAAATATCGGCTGAATAACGGCGATTTGATGATCCATCTCCGCGCGCCGGATTTGGGCTCGCTGAACAGTGGTTCTCTGGTCTATTTCCGCAAAATTCCGGTAGGCCGCGTTTACGACTACGCCATTAACCCGAACAAAGATGGCGTGACTATTGATGTACTCATCGAGCGCCGTTTTACCAACCTGGTGAAAAAAGGCAGCCGCTTCTGGAACGTCTCAGGCGTCGATGCCGACCTGAGCTTAAGCGGTGCGAAAGTGAAGCTTGAGAGCCTGGCGGCGCTGGTGAATGGCGCTATCGCCTTTGACTCACCAGCTAACTCCAGCCCTGCCGCCGCAGAAGATACCTTTGGCCTGTACGCCGACCTGGCGCACAGCCAGCGCGGTGTCATCGTCAAGCTGACCCTGCCGGATGCCAAAGGCCTGAAAGCCGGTTCGACCCCGCTGATGTACCAGGGTTTAGAGGTCGGGCAACTGACAAAATTAACCCTCAATGCGGGCGGTTCCGTTACCGGCGAAATGACGGTGGATCCGAGCGTGGTGGATCTCCTGCGGGAAAAAACGCGCATTGAACTGCGTAATCCGAAGCTCTCCCTCAGCGACGCCAGCATCAGTTCTCTGCTGACGGGAAGCACCTTTGAGCTGATCCCCGGCGAAGGTGCGCCGAACAAAAACTTTGTTATCGCGCCGGCAGATAAAGCCCTGCTGCAAAAACCGGGCGTGTTGACGGTTACGCTGAATGCACCGGAAAGCTACGGTATTGAAGCCGGGCAACCGCTGATCCTGCACGGTGTGCAGGTGGGCCAGGTCCTCGAACGTAAGCTGTCGGAAAAAGGGGTCTCCTTCTCCGCCGCCATCGATCCGCAGTACGGCAACCTGGTCCACGGCGACAGTAAATTTGTGGTTAACAGTCGGGTCGACGTGAAGGTGGGTCTGGACGGGGTTGAGTTCCTCGGCGCCAGCGCCAGTGAGTGGGTTAACGGCGGGATCCGCATTCTGCCGGGCAGCAAAGGTGCGCTGCGCGAAAGCTATCCGCTGTTCGCCAATCTGGACAAAGCCATTGAAAACAGCCTCGGCGACCTGCCAACCACCACGCTGACCTTAAGCGCTGAAACGCTGCCGGATGTCCAGGCAGGCTCCGTCGTGCTTTACCGTAAGTTTGAGGTGGGGGAAGTGATCACCGTTCGTCCTCGTGCGGACGCGTTTGATATCGAACTGCATATCAAGCCGGAGTACCGCAAGCTGCTCACGCCAAACAGCGTGTTCTGGGCTGAGGGTGGCGCGAAAGTGCAGCTCAACGGCAGCGGGCTGACCGTACAGGCATCGCCTCTCTCCCGTGCCCTGCGCGGTGCGATCAGCTTCGATAACCTGAGCGGCGCCGGCGGCAACATGCGTAAAGGTGACAAGCGGATCCTCTTCCCGTCCGAAACCGCGGCGCGCGCGGTCGGGGGGCAAATTACCCTGCACACCTTTGATGCCGGTAAACTGGCAGAAGGCATGCCCATCCGCTATCTCGGCATTGATATCGGGCAGGTCCAGAAGCTGACGCTGATCACCGCACGCAATGAAGTGCAGGCGACCGCCGTGCTTTATCCGGAATATGTGCAGACGTTCGCCCGGGCAGGCTCGCGCTTCTCGGTAGTTACGCCGCAAATTTCTGCCGCAGGGGTTGAGCATCTCGATACCATACTTCAGCCGTACATTAACGTTGAACCGGGTCGCGGCAACGCACGTCGTGAATTTGAGTTGCAGGAGGCCACCATCACCGACTCCCGTTATCTGGACGGTCTGAGCATTGTGGTTGAAGTGCCGGAAGCCGGTTCGCTGGGCATCGGTACGCCGGTCCTGTTCCGCGGCATTGAAGTAGGGACAGTAACAAGCCTGACGCTGGGTAATCTGTCCGATCGCGTGATGGTCGGCCTGCGCATCAGCCAGCGTTATCAGCATCTGGTGCGCAACAACTCGGTGTTCTGGCTCGCTTCAGGCTACTCGCTGGACTTCGGCCTGACCGGTGGCGTGGTCAAAACGGGGACCTTTAATCAGTTCATTCGCGGCGGCATTGCCTTCGCGACGCCGCCTGGCACGCCTCTGGCGCCTAAGGCGCAGGCAGGTAAACACTTCCTGCTGCTGGAAAGTGAACCGAAAGAGTGGCGCGAATGGGGAACGGCGCTGCCGCGTTAATCTCGCAGGCTCCGGTGTCAACGCGCCGGAGCCTTTATGTTACACTGCGCACCTGAATGTTTCCCTGTGGTGTGCCCGTGGCTCAAAACTCCGTATTTCTTCCCGAACAATTCCTCGCACAGATGCGCGAGGCGCTTCCAGCTCATCTCTCTTTCGACGATTTCGTTGCCGCCTGCCAGCGCCCTTTGCGCCGGAGTATTCGCGTCAATACGCTGAAAATCAGCGTCGGGGCGTTTCTGGATCTCGTCTCCCCCTACGGCTGGCAATTAACGCCAGTGCCGTGGTGTGAAGAGGGTTTCTGGATCGAACGGGATGACGAGGAGAGCCTGCCGCTCGGCAGCACCGCCGAGCACCTGAGCGGGCTGTTTTATATTCAGGAAGCCAGCTCCATGCTGCCGGTTGCTGCGCTGTTTGCCGACGGGAACCAGCCTGAGCGGGTTATGGATGTCGCGGCGGCGCCGGGCTCTAAAACCACGCAGATTGCCGCCCGGATGAACAACCGCGGCGCGATCCTCGCCAACGAATTTTCCGCCAGCCGGGTTAAAGTCCTGCATGCCAATATCAGCCGCTGCGGGATCCACAACGTCGCGTTAACGCACTTCGATGGTCGCGTGTTTGGCGCTGCCCTGCCGGAAGCCTTTGATGCCATCCTGCTCGACGCGCCCTGCTCCGGCGAAGGCGTGGTGCGTAAAGATCCTGATGCGTTAAAAAACTGGTCCGTTGAAAGCAACCTGGAGATCGCCGCCACACAGCGCGAACTGATCGACAGCGCGTTTCATGCCCTGCGCCCAGGCGGGACGCTGGTTTACTCTACCTGCACGCTGAATCGCGATGAAAACGAGGACGTCTGCCTGTGGCTCAAGCAACGCTATGCGGATGCCGTCGAGTTTCTGCCGCTGGACACCCTCTTCGACTCGGCCAGTCATGCGGCCACCCCTGAAGGCTTCCTGCATGTCTTCCCGCAGATTTACGATTGCGAAGGCTTCTTTGTTGCCCGTCTGCGTAAAACCCGCGCCGTCGATCCCTTGCCTGCCCCTAAGTTTAAGGTCGGCAACTTCCCGTTCACGCCGGTCAAAGGCCGTGAGGCGGCACAGGCGCAAGCGGCTGCGAGCAAAGTCGGCCTGCACTGGGATGAGAGCCTGCGCCTCTGGATGCGTGACAAAGAGCTGTGGCTGTTCCCGGTCAACATCGAACCGCTGATTGGTAAGGTGCGTTTCTCCCGCCTCGGTATTCGCCTGGCGGAGATCCACAACAAAGGCTATCGCTGGCAGCACGAAGCGGTCATTGCGCTGGCCGGCAGTGAGAACACCTTTGCCCTGACGCATCAGGAAGCGGAAGAGTGGTATCGCGGTCGTGACGTTTACCCGGAAGACGGCCCGTCACAGGATGAAGTCATCGTGACGTATCAGGGCTATCCGCTGGGGCTGGCGAAAAAAGTCGGCTCGCGGCTGAAAAACAGCTATCCGCGCGAACTGGTACGCGATGGCCGCCTGTTTACCGGTAACAACCGCAGCGCCTGAAAAAAAGCGCATTTTTTTACTGGCGATTTCGCTCTCCTTGTCTAGGATCAAAAATGGGTGACTGCACTGGTCATACCAGATTTTGGGCAACAAACCGGAGAGCATTATGACGAAAACCAGCGTACGCATTGGCGCTTTTGAAATCGACGACGCTGAATTGCGCGGCGAATCACAAGGCGAACGAACGTTAAGTATTCCCTGCAAATCCGATCCGGATTTGTGCATGCAGCTGGACGCCTGGGATGCAGATACCAGCGTCCCGGCAATCCTAGATGGGGAACATTCCGTTCTGTACCGTGAGCATTACGACAGTAAAACCGATGCCTGGGTCTTGCGTCTTGCCTGACCCAAAGAGAACCCGCCCGAAGGCGGGTTATTTATTACTGAAGCTGCGCCAGCGTCAGAAAGCCCCCGAATACTGCCCCCGTATCAATGTAGTGCAGATTGTTAAAATCGTAGCGTTTGTCCACAGGCGTATGTCCAAACCAGAAGTGATCCGCGCCGCTAATGCCCTGCCCTTTGCCCACCATAAAGCCCATTAACCGGTCGCGATCCCACAGCACGCGCTGGACATCCACCGGCTTATGCCAGCCATATTCAGCGGAGGGATAATCCGCATGAGCAATCACGTTCAGACCGTTTTTGCAGGTTATTTCAATAATGTGCGGTAAGTCCCGACACGCATCGAGTAAACCCTTCGCCTGTTTTTGTTGAGCGTCCTTAAGCCCGGTAAACCAGTTACCGCCATTTATCGACCAGAGACTAAAATCATTATTTTCAAGCGCATCTAACGCCATTTGCTCGTGATTACCGCGTACCGCATAAAACCAGTTTTCCTGCATCAGCTGTAAACATTTTACGCTGTCAGGCCCGCGATCGATAATATCCCCCACCGAGATCAGCAGATCCGTATCAGGATTAAAATGCCGTCGTTTCAGCTCATCCATAAGCCACTGATAGCAACCATGAATATCGCTGACAACCCAGACATGACGCCAGTGTTCTCCCTCTATTTTCTGATACATAACGCCTCCTGTAAGAAGTATAGCTGCCACAGAAAATGTCATGAGCTGGCGTTGGATTTTGCCAATCCAAACAAACCATAAACCAGCCGGAAATAAAGATCGCTGCGCTATTAATCCCTTATTCCCTGGCCTTTAAAATAGAGCGGAATAAAAAGAGGGATTTTCACGTGTCAAACATACACCTGCAAAACGATGTTTTTTATCCGCATCGCACAAATATTATTTCTGAACTGGTGAGAGGAAAACGCGTTCCCGGCCCAATCTGGCACAAACGTGATTACCGGTTAAAGTTTCTTCTACGCTCGCTTTTATTCTGGTCCTCCACCCATCGCATGCTGGAGGCCCTGTCCGGGCGCGATGATTTCGACAGGCTGCTCACCTCTCAAATTACCTTGCCGAGCAAAACTCACCGCCAGTATCTGATGCGCGGCCTGAACTCAAACGATCGGGCCGATGCTATCATCAGCCACTATCAGTGGATTGATAGTCTGAAAAACATCGCCCTCGCCCACGCGCTGACCAGCCCGCAAGAGGCGCCAGTTGTCCGGTTCGAGGCAAAAAACGGCGAAATCTATACCGTCCACGCCTCGTCCGCAGGTAAGGCCGAACGCGAAGGCGAAAGCACGCTTTGGCTGCACGACAATGACAATACGCTGCTTGCCAGCCTGACGTTCTGTGTCGCACGCAGTAACGGCCGTACGGTGCTGGTGATCGGCGGCCTTCAGGGTCCACGTCGTCATGTTTCACGGGAGGTGATTAAGCAGGCTACCCGTGCCTGCCATGGGCTTTTCCCGAAACGCGTGCTGATGGAGGTGATCTTCCAGCTTGCCTCACGCTCGAACATTAGCGCGATTTTTGCCGTCAGCGATGAAGGCCATGTTTTCCGCGCGCTGCGCTACCGTCTGAGCAAAGGCCGTCATTTTCACGCCAGCTACGACGAGTTCTGGGAAGGCCTGAACGGAAAGAAACTCTCCCCCTTCTGCTGGCAGTTGCCGCTCCAGATGGAGCGTAAAGCACTGGAGGAGATTGCCAGCAAAAAACGCGCCGAATACCGTCGCCGCTTTGCGTTACTTGATGATATTGCGGCTTCCGTACATGCGCGCATTGATCCCGCAGTCGTCTCAGGCAAAATACAAACAAAAATTTAACAAAACAGCCAAAAAGGACTGGACTTACGCCTGCCGGGTTGTGGTATGTTTGAAGCAGGCGCACAGGAAGTGAACCTTCTGCTGAGACGAAAACCGGATTTTATCGTTTATTTTCAAGCAGATAAAAAGAGACCGAATACGATTCCTGTTTCCGCTTCAACCAGTCCTTTTTGAATTTATTCAAACACTTACATATCAAAAACCCTTTTTTAACGGGTTTCAATGCTTACCAATACATCCATTCAAGATCAAACCGTTGCCATCTTTTTCGAGTGGGCGACGAGTGAACTTCGGGATCGCTTCGATCCGAAATCTCCAACTTTGCGTAGCTCCTTCCAGTTTCGTAACACGCTGCTTTACGCCTTCCCATACCATCAGAATAATCACCACCGATCCGATTGTAAGACTTAACTAGCGCGCGCTACTTTTTCTCCCTGCCCTATACTTTCAGTCTGATTGACTGGAGGTTTCTATGTGTGGACGCTTTGCACAAGCCCAAACCCGTGAGGAATACCTGGCCTACCTTGCCGATGAAGCCGATCGCGACATTGCATATGACCCGGAACCTATTGGCCGATTCAACGTCGCACCTGGTACCAAGGTCCTGCTACTGAGCGAACGCGATGAGCAGTTACATCTCGATCCGGTGCCGTGGTCATACGCGCCTGGGTGGTGGGATAAACCGTCGTTGATTAACGCGCGCGTAAGAATCGTGGCCACAAGCAGAGTGTTCAAACCTCATGGGCAATAAGAATAGCCCTACTACATCGAGCGGACTTTATTCACGGCATCTATCGTCAATCAGCCATTCTAAGGGTACAATTCATATTCAGTATTTTCTGAATGTGACATCAATAAAATGTTTGTGTAAATATTAACCACTTCGAGATAAAAAACACCTCGTAACAAAAGAACAATGAAATTGATTCACAATGTTATCTTCAGACATTTTCACTTGAAATTGATAGTTCGCGATAGAGACTCCATTTATCACTACTTTCGCTTTCCTTAAATGAAGTTCACATGATCACCCTCATATCTATCGACCAACATTTATTCAATAGGCTTTATAATCACAGGTGTATTCAGCTCTAAACTGTATAATGTAAGCTACTGTACCAACAAAAATTTAGTAAGTTTTTTTAGTTATTTAACTTGCCCATGCAATGAATAGTAGCTTCAAATGAAAATATCACAAAACATCTAATTAAAATAGCATCGAATATCCTTACACTAACTGAGGTATAAATTCCTTTAAATAAATAACAGCATTACTCATTAATTGACAAACCAAAAACCCCAATTAAACTTACATACTAAATTTAATTAATGGTTGTCAAATGCTCACATATATTGAAAAGACTCTTATAAAAAAAGAAATTCTTAAAGGTCACTCAACATTTAAATTTAGAGTTAAAAGATTCAGCCTTGCAAATGAATTGGCTTATAATTCCAACCCGTCTTTTTATAACTATTCCACAAAGCAAAAAAGACTAGATGCAATAACATTACTTTGCCGTGGTTTCTTTATAGGAAAAGATGAAACCTTATCCATCACCAAAAAAACATGCAATGATAATTTTGGCATCAGTGAGAACAGCATCACCTCAATAATCAACACATTAAGCGTAAAAAAAAGCATCACTATTTCAAGAAAATATCATGATAGGAGAGAATTGTTAATTGAACCCACTAATAAAGGGATAACAGAAATGTTTTTGTTCTTTATGAGAGTGTCGTATCC
>NZ_JADDTS010000041.1:0-101925 GCF_015159675.1 Enterobacter cloacae complex sp. S2 | reverse complement strand
CTTGGTATTCATTTTTCGTCTTGCGACGTTAAGAATCCATGTCACTTTGAGTGCCCACACAGATTGTCTGATAAATTGTTAAAGAGCAGTGCCGCTACGTTTTCGCTGCGGCTCGGGGTGTGCATATTACGCTTTCCCGCTTCAGAGTCAAGCGTTTATTTTGCTTTTCTCTGCTGACCCGGCGGCTTGCGTGCCGTTGTTCCGTGTCAGTGGAGGCGCATTATAGGGAGTTATTCTGAGGCTGCAAGTGCAAAGTGAAAATTATTTACTGACTGCTCACTTTCCAGGCAAAACACATCTCAGACCTTAATTCTTGCCTGGTTTTTAAACAAAAACGAGCCGCAAGCGGCCCGTTTTTGCGTTTTGTGACTTACTGCACTGCCACAATTCGGTCTTCGTTGGCTTCCAGACGGATAACTTTGCCCGGAACCAGCTCCCCGGAAAGGATTTGCTGCGCCAGCGGGTTTTCGATCTGCTGCTGGATTGCACGTTTTAACGGACGCGCGCCATAAACAGGATCGTAACCATTCTCGCTCAGCAGTTTCAGCGCATCATCCGAGATGTGGATTTCATACCCACGCTCTTCCAGACGCTTGTACAGACGCTGCAACTGGATCTGCGCAATCGACGCAATGTGTTTCTCACCCAGCGGATGGAACACGACTACTTCATCAATACGGTTGATGAACTCCGGACGGAAGTTTTGGCTGACCACACCCAGCACCAGATCTTTCATATGGCTGTAATCCAGCTCACCGAAGCGTTCCTGAATCAAATCGGAACCCAGGTTCGAGGTCATGATCACCACCGTGTTACGGAAATCGACCGTTCTTCCCTGCCCGTCCGTCAGGCGTCCATCATCCAGCACCTGCAACAGAATGTTAAACACGTCAGGATGAGCCTTTTCCACTTCATCCAGCAGGATGACGGAATAAGGACGACGACGAACCGCTTCCGTCAGGTAACCGCCCTCTTCATAACCGACATATCCCGGAGGCGCACCGACCAGACGCGAGACAGAGTGTTTCTCCATAAACTCGGACATATCGATACGCACCATCGCGTCATCGCTGTCGAACATAAAGTTAGCCAGCGCTTTACACAGCTCGGTTTTACCGACACCGGTTGGCCCCAGGAACAGGAACGAGCCGATGGGACGATTCGGATCGGACAGCCCCGCACGGCTACGACGAATGGCGTTAGATACCGCTTCGACCGCTTCGTTCTGGCCAATGACGCGCTGATGCAGATCCTGCTCCATACGCAGCAGTTTTTCGCGTTCACTTTCCATCATGCGAGCTACAGGAATCCCCGTCCAGCGCGCCAGCACTTCGGCAATCTCGGCGTCCGTCACTTTATTACGCAACAGACGCATGGTTTTGCCTTCCGACTGCGTGGCGATCTCAAGCTGTTTTTCCAGCTCAGGGATCTTGCCGTACTGTAGCTCGGACATCCGCGCCAGGTCCCCTACGCGACGCGCCTGCTCAATGGCAATTTTCGCCTGCTCCAGCTCCGCCTTGATTGTCTGGGTGCCAGAGAGGGAGGCTTTCTCTGCTTTCCACTCTTCTTCCAGCTCAGAATACTGACGCTCTTTCTCATCCAGCTCTTCGTTGAGCATATCGAGGCGTTTCTTACTCGCTTCATCAGACTCTTTGTTCAATGCCTGCTGTTCCAGCTTGAGCTGAATAATGCGGCGATCGAGTCGGTCCAGCTCTTCCGGTTTCGAGTCAATCTGCATACGGATGCTGGACGCCGCTTCATCGATAAGGTCGATGGCTTTATCCGGCAACTGACGGTCGGCAATGTAACGATGCGAAAGCGTCGCCGCCGCAACGATGGCCGGGTCAGTGATCTGCACATGATGGTGCAGCTCATAACGCTCTTTCAGACCACGCAAAATCGCGATGGTATCTTCAACGCTTGGTTCTGCGACAAACACCTTCTGGAAGCGTCGCTCCAGCGCGGCATCTTTTTCAATGTACTGACGATACTCGTCCAGCGTAGTGGCACCGACGCAGTGAAGTTCACCACGTGCCAGCGCAGGTTTCAGCATGTTCCCTGCATCCATTGCGCCGTCAGCTTTACCTGCCCCCACCATAGTGTGCAGTTCGTCAATAAACAGGATGACGTTGCCTTCCTGTTTCGCCAGATCGTTCAGCACGCCTTTCAGACGCTCTTCAAATTCACCGCGGTATTTCGCCCCGGCCACCAGCGCGCCCATATCCAGCGCCAGTACGCGACGGCCTTTCAGCCCTTCGGGCACTTCGCCATTAACGATACGCTGCGCCAGCCCTTCAACGATGGCGGTTTTACCGACGCCAGGCTCACCAATCAGCACCGGGTTGTTTTTGGTACGGCGTTGCAGTACCTGAATAGTCCGGCGAATTTCTTCGTCGCGACCGATTACCGGGTCAAGTTTGCCCTGCTCGGCACGTTCGGTCAGATCGACCGTAAATTTTTTCAAAGCCTGACGTTGGTCTTCGGCTCCCTGGTCGTTCACGCTTTCACCTCCGCGCATTTTCTCAATCGCCTGGGTCACATTAGCGGTGGTTGCACCGGCGGATTTCAGCAGGTCGGTTAAGGTACCGCGTGATTCAAGCGCCGACAGAACAAACAGCTCTGACGAAATAAAGTTGTCCCCACGTTTTTGCGCCAGCTTGTCGCAAAGGTTCAGTACACGCACCAGATCCTGTGACGGCTGTACGTCGCCACCGGTACCTTCTACCTGCGGTAAACGACTCAGCGCCTGATCGATGGCGGTGCGTAACTGGCCGGCATTAATGCCAGCGGACGTTAACAAAGGACGTATCGATCCCCCTTCCTGATTCAGCAAGGCGCTCATTAAATGAAGAGGTTCGATAAATTGGTTGTCGTGCCCCAGTGCGAGGGACTGGGCATCGGCGAGAGCAAGCTGGAATTTATTAGTAAGACGATCCAGACGCATAACTCCTCCCATAACAGGTCAAATTTGCTACTGGAGATTAAATGAGGTCATCCCTCAATTATTCAAGGTTAATAACCTGAATTATGTGAAAAGAAAACGGCGCGTACCGGATCGTCTTGATTCTTTAGGTTATATCAGCCAAATGAAACTTGCCATACGGCCTGTCGTCTTGTCACGGCGCCAGGAGAAAAAATCACCCTTTTCGGTGAATGTACAGCGATCGCCGCCGAAGATCTGGGTCACGCCGACATTATTAAGGCGCTGGCGGGCAAGCTGATAAATATCGGCCAGATATTTATCGCCGGATGCCACAAACGCATTAACCGCCTGAGGATCTTTTTCCATAAAAGCTTGCCGAACCTCAGGCCCCACTTCAAATGCCTGCGGGCCAATCGCCGGGCCAAGCCAGGCGATGAGATTTGCAGAATCGTCCTGGAAGCAGGCAACGGTCTCTTCAAGTACGCCTTCACACAGGCCACGCCAGCCCGCATGCGCTGCTGCAATCTCCGTACCGGCACGGTTACAAAACAACACCGGCAGGCAATCAGCGGTCATCACCGCGCAAACCGTTCCCGGCGTATTGCTGTACGAAGCATCGGCGCGTTTAGACGCATAGGGCTCACCCGTAAGCTTCAGCACCGCTTTACCGTGCACCTGCTCAAGCCAGACCGGTTTTGAAGGAAGGTTTCCCGCAGCAAAGAGGCGTTTACGGTTCTCTTCGACGTGCTCCAGGTTATCGCCACAGTGCGCACCGAGGTTCAAAGACGCCCACGCACCCTGGCTCACGCCACCGATACGGGTCGAGCTACAGGCGGCCACGCCTTCAGGCAGCGGCCACTCCGGGACAATCAGTTTGGTCATAACCAGTCCACGTGATCCTTATGTTCTTCGAAATCTGCGCGCATCGCGTCGATAAGTTCCACCATATCCTGTGGGATAGGCGCATGCCATTCCATCTGAATTCCGGTGATTGGGTGGTAAAGACGGAGCATCGTCGCATGCAGCGCCTGGCGATCGAATTTACGCAGTACGGAGATGAATTCATCCGATGCGCCCTTTGGTGGACGCGGACGACCGCCGTAAACAGGGTCACCCACCAGTGGATGGGTAATATGCGCCATGTGCACGCGGATCTGGTGAGTACGCCCGGTTTCCAGACGCAGACGCAGGCGTGTATGAATACGGAAATGTTCCATGATGCGGTAGTGGGTCACCGCCGGTTTACCCATCGGGTGCACGGACATATGCGTACGCTTGGTTGGATGACGACTAATCGGCTCTTCCACCGTGCCGCCAGAGGTCATATGACCAATGGCCACCGCTTCATACTCACGGGTGATTTCGCGCAGCTGCAAAGATTCCACCAGTCGAGTCTGGGCGGGGATCGTCTTCGCCACCACCATCAGACCCGTGGTGTCTTTATCCAGACGGTGAACGATACCGGCACGCGGTACGTCAGCTATCGGCGGGTAATAATGAAGGAGTGCGTTAAGTACCGTACCGTCAGGATTACCCGCGCCCGGATGGACGACAAAGTCACGCGGTTTGTTGATGACCAGAATATCGTCATCTTCGTAGACGATATCCAGCGGGATATCCTGCGGCTCGAAGCGGACTTCCTCTTCGATTTCAGCATTGATGGCGACAGCTTCCCCACCAAACACTTTCTCTTTTGGTTTGTCCCAGATCTTGCCGTTTACCAGCACGCGCTGGTCAAGGATCCATTCTTTTATACGTGAACGCGAATAATCAGGGAACAATTCGGCCAAAGCCTGATCTAAGCGTTGACCGAGCTGATTTTCGGAGACTGTTGCGGTGAGTTCTACTCGTTGTGCCATAAACTGCTTCTTCGTTTAACGTTGGGTTTTACGGCTTTGCCGTTTAATATAGTGTGCTATTGTAGCTGGTCTTAATCGGGAGCAGGAACTGAGTTTCTCCCGGACAAACATTTGAGGAAAGTCAAAACGTCATGACGCGCATGAAATATCTGGTGGCAGCGGCCACGTTGAGCCTGGCTTTGGTGGGCTGCTCCGGTTCGAATGAACAGGTCCCTGACAATCCGCCGAATGAAATCTATGCGACTGCACAACAAAAGTTGCAGGACGGTAACTGGAAACAGGCGATAACGCAACTGGAAGCGTTGGATAATCGCTATCCGTTTGGTCCGTATTCACAGCAGGTACAGTTAGATCTGATCTACGCCTACTATAAAAATGCCGATCTGCCGCTGGCTCAGGCAACGATCGATCGTTTCATGCGTCTGAACCCTACCCATCCTAACATCGATTACGTGATGTACATGCGCGGCCTGACTAACATGGCGCTGGATGACAGTGCATTGCAGGGCTTCTTCGGGGTGGATCGTTCTGACCGTGACCCGCAACATGCGCGTGATGCTTTCAATGACTTCTCCAAACTGGTGCGTAGCTACCCGAACAGCCAGTACATTACCGATGCCACTAAGCGTCTGGTGTTCCTGAAAGATCGTCTGGCGAAATACGAGTACTCCGTCGCGGAATACTACACTCGCCGTGGCGCATGGGTTGCCGTGGTTAACCGTGTAGAAGGCATGCTGCGTGATTATCCGGATACCCAGGCCACGCGTGATGGCCTGAAGCTGATGGAGAATGCGTATCGCCAGATGCAGATGACGGCTCAGGCTGACAAAGTGGCGAAAATCATTGCCGCGAACAGCAGCAATACCTGATACCGCTACAACGCATAACGGCAGCCCGCAGGCTGCCGTTTTTTTGTTCTTTCAGACTTACGCTGAAGCGGTTTAGCTTCAACACATCCAGTCAACTATGACCGCAATTGCTGGCTTCGACAAGGTAAATCTCACCTCTTCCTGCCCTGCCTCACAAAAAAGATTCCCTGACAAAAACCGACAAAATAACGTGATCTAAATCACACATTTTGACATTAGGTCGGGTATGCTGGAATCACCAAGACGGAAAGACAAGAGGTAAAATTTATGACAATGAACATTACCAGTAAACAAATGGAAATTACTCCGGCAATCCGCCAGCACGTCGCAGACCGTCTCGCCAAACTGGATAAATGGCAAACACATTTGATTAATCCACATATCATCCTGTCCAAGGAGCCGCAGGGTTTCGTCGCTGATGCAACTATCAATACTCCAAACGGCCATCTGGTCGCCAGCGCTAAACACGAGGATATGTACACTGCAATTAACGATTTGATCAACAAGCTGGAACGGCAGCTCAATAAAGTGCAACACAAAGGTGAAGCCCGTCGCGCCACAACATCGGTGAAAGACGCCAGCTTCGCGGAAGAAGTTGAAGAAGAGTAATCCTTTAAATTGAGTGTACCGACAACGCGCCTTCGGGCGCGTTTTTTATTGACAGGATCAAAACAGTACAGGTACTTTAACCCTATCAATTTCAGGATGACCTAATGAAACAGACGCCGTTTTTCTTCGCATTCTTTTTTACCTTCCCCTGACTGGGAGGCGTTTCGTCGTGTGATAAAGAATGCGAAGACGAACAACAAGGCCTCCCACACCGGGAGGCCTTTTTTATTGATAACGATAAAATGAGACAGACAACACTATGACACCGGAAAACCCGCTCCTGGATTTACGCGTAAAAATCAGTGCACTCGACGAAAAGTTACTGGCCCTGCTGGCAGAACGCCGCGCGCTCGCCATTGAAGTGGGCAAAGCCAAGCTGGATTCTCATCGGCCGGTGCGCGATATCGATCGCGAGCGTGATTTACTGGAACGGTTGATACAGCTCGGCAAAGCGCATCATCTTGATGCCCACTACATCACCCGCCTGTTCCAGCTCATCATTGAAGATTCCGTTCTGACGCAACAGGCCCTGCTCCAGCAGCATCTGAACAAAACCAACCCGCACTCTGCTCGGATCGCTTTCCTCGGCCCGAAAGGTTCTTATTCTCACCTGGCGGCTCGCCAGTACGCAGCCCGTCATTTCGAAGAGTTCATTGAGAGCGGTTGTGCAAAATTTGCAGACATCTTCAACCAGGTCGAAACCGGCCAGGCAGATTACGCCGTGGTGCCTATTGAGAACACCAGTTCCGGCGCCATCAACGATGTTTACGATCTGCTCCAGCACACCAGCCTGTCGCTGGTCGGTGAGCTGACTATTCCTATCGATCACTGCGTGCTGGTCTCTGGCTCAACCGATCTGAGTCAGATCGAAACGGTGTACAGCCACCCGCAGCCGTTCCAGCAGTGCAGCCAGTTCCTGAACCGTTATCCGCACTGGAAAATTGAGTACACCGAAAGCACCTCGGCGGCGATGGAAAAAGTGGCGCAGGCAAACTCTCCTGCCGTCGCGGCACTCGGTAGCGAAGCGGGCGGCGCGCTGTATGGCTTACAGGTGCTGGAACGCAATCTGGCCAACCAGACGCAAAATATCACCCGTTTCGTGGTTCTTGCCCGCAAGGCCATCAACGTGTCGGACCAGGTCCCGGCGAAAACCACCCTGCTGATGGCGACCGGCCAGCAGGCGGGTGCGCTGGTTGAAGCGCTGCTGGTGCTGCGTAATCACAACCTGATCATGACGAAGCTGGAATCCCGCCCAATACATGGCAACCCGTGGGAAGAGATGTTCTATCTCGACGTTCAGGCCAACCTGGAGTCTGCATCCATGCAGAAAGCCCTGCGCGAACTGGGCGAGATCACACGCTCCATGAAAGTACTGGGCTGCTATCCGAGCGAAAACGTGGTCCCGGTCGATCCGGCTTAATGTTCGATAAAGCGGCTTTTCTTCATCCCTGCCACATTTACAGGCAGGGTGAAGATGGCACCGGAAAGCGGGTATTTCGCCAGCTCCTCCGCCTCCATATTTTCCCGCGTGGTGGTGATAAACAGCGTTTTCATATCGTCGCCGCCAAAGCAGACCATTGTCGGGCAGCGTACCGGCAGCCGGTATTCTTCCAGCTGTACGCCTTGCGGTGAAAACCGTGCGATACGCCAGCCGTCAAACAGTGCGCTCCAGTAGCAGCCTTCCTCATCCATTGCCGCTCCGTCGGGTATACCCTCTCCCTCACTAAAACGGCGAAACTCTTCGCGCTTACCGGGTTCCCCCTGCTTATCAAGCGGCGTACGGTAGATCACACCGTTCGGCGTATCAGAAGTAAACATCCACCGTTTGTCAGGACTAAACGCTAAACCGTTATGCCCCTGAATATCGCACTGGATCACTTTCGGTGTCAGGTCGTTGTCGATACGCATCAACATGGCGCCGTTATAATCTCCCGGCCCCCAGAACGTGCCCGCATAAAACCGTCCCTGATGGTCGGTGCCTCCATCGTTAAAGCGTGCAAGCTGCGGGTTGGACGGGTTATCGCAAACCTTACGCTGGAGCAGGCCGTGTTTATCGGTCAGCCAGATGGCGTTTCGCATCGCGACGATAAATCCGCCGCGTTCACGCAGGGCAAAACACCCAACTTCTTCATGGAATGAGAGCACCGAGTGTTCCGCGGTGGGCAGATGGTACCGATGAATCTCCCCTTCCAGAATATCCGCCCAGTAGAGCGCCTTCTCTTCAGCACTCCACGTCGGGCATTCGGGCAGATGCCCGGTATAGTTCAACAGCAGCTGTGGTTCAGCCATGACAGTTCCCCAAAATGAAAAAAGCCAGCATTGCTGGCTTTCAGTATATACATCATCAGATTACTGGCGACTGTCATTTGCCTGGCGCAACAGCGTGCGGCTTTCACTCTGGAATCGCGTGGCGTAATCACCGAACCAGTGCTCCACTTTACGGAAACTGTCGATAAACGCTTGTTTATCGCCGTGTTCCAGCAAGGTGATCGCTTCGCCAAAACGCTGATAGTAGCGCTTGATCAGCGCCAGGTTATTTTCAGACGACATGATGATGTCGGCGTAAAGCTGTGGATCCTGGGCAAACAGTCGCCCGACCATCGCCAGCTCCAGACGATAAATTGGCGAGGAAAGCGCCAGCAATTGTTCAAGCTGAACGTTCTCTTCCGCCAGGTGCAGACCATAGGCGAAGGTTGCAAAGTGGCGCAGCGCCTGAATAAACGCCATGTTCTGATCGTGCTCAACCGCACTGATACGGTGCAAACGTGCCCCCCAGACCTGAATCTGTTCCAGGAACCACTGATACGCTTCCGGCTGACGACCGTCGCAGTAAACCACTACCTGCTTCGCCAGGCTGCCGCTGTCCGGGCCAAACATCGGGTGTAACCCAAGCACGGGCCCGGTGTGCGCCGCCAGCATTGCCTGTAGAGGGCCATTTTTAACGGACGCCAGATCCACCAGAATGCAATCTTCCGGCAGCGGAGGAAGTTTCGCGATAATCTGCTCCGTCACATGAATCGGTACGCTGACGATAACCATTCCGGCATCCTTAATGAGCTCCGGCGCATGCGGCCAGTCCTCTTTTTCCAGGATGCGCACCTGATAGCCAGAAAGCGTCAGCATTTTTTCAAACAGACGCCCCATCTGGCCGCCGCCACCGACAATCACCACCGGACGCAGCGACGGACAGAGAGTTTTGAAGCCCTTGTCGTTTTCGCTGGAATAGGATTCCCGCATCACACGACGCAGGACATCTTCAATTAAGTCCGGTGAAACGCCCAGCGCCTGTGCCTCTTTACGGCGGGAGGCGAGCATAGAGGCCTCACGCTCCGGAACGTAAATTGGCAGGCCGTATTTGCTTTTAACTTCGCCGACCTCAGCAACCAGTGCCATGCGGCGCGCCAGCAGGTCCAGCAACGCCTTATCCACTTCATCAATTTGATCGCGTAATGCGGTCAATTCAGCAACCATAACTATCCTCTTATGCCAGACGCGTCGCCAGCTGGCCGTTCAAATCTTTGTGGATCTCACGCAGTAGCGCATCAGTGGTTTCCCAGCTGATGCAAGCATCCGTGACCGAGACGCCGGGCTTCATCGCGCTACGCGGCTGTTCCGATGACTGATTGCCTTCATGAATATTACTTTCAATCATCAGGCCGATAATTGAACGGTTACCATCTTTAATCTGTGCAATCACAGATTCTGCAACCGCAGGCTGGCGACGGTAATCTTTATTCGAATTACCATGACTGCAATCTACCATCAGCGCCGGACGCAGTCCCGCCTGTTCCATCTCTTTTTCACACTGCGCGACATCCGCCGGGCTGTAGTTTGGCGCTTTACCACCGCGCAGGATCACATGCCCGTCCGGATTGCCCTGCGTTTGCAGCAGGCATACCTGGCCCGCCTGGTTGATCCCGACAAAACGATGGGGCATAGCGGCGGCGCGCATGGCGTTAATCGCCGTGGCCAAGCTGCCGTCGGTACCGTTTTTAAAACCAACCGGCATAGACAGGCCAGACGCCATCTCGCGGTGGGTTTGTGACTCGGTGGTGCGCGCCCCAATCGCAGACCAGCTAAACAGATCGCCGAGGTACTGCGGGCTGTTCGGATCCAGCGCTTCGGTTGCCAGCGGCAGCCCCATGCTGACCAGCTCCACCAGCAGGCGACGCGCAATCTTCAGGCCCGCTTCCACATCAAACGAGCCATCCATGTGCGGATCGTTAATCAACCCTTTCCAGCCAACCGTTGTACGTGGCTTTTCAAAATAGACGCGCATCACCAGATAGAGGCTATCGCTGACCTCCTCCGCTAATGCTTTAAATCGACGAGCGTACTCAATGGCGGTTTCAGGATCGTGAATGGAGCAAGGACCACATACCACCAGCAGGCGCGGATCGCGGCCTGCGATAATGTCAGAAATGGTCTGGCGAGAGTGCTCAATCTGAGCTTCCTGCGCGACGCTCAGCGGGAATTCCGCCTTCAGTTGATCCGGGGTGATTAACACCTGTTCGTCAGTGATATGTACGTTGTTCAGCGCGTCTTTTTGCATGATTGCGATCCTGTAAAACTCGTTTGCGATAGTGGTTTTCCTCGAAGAGGTGACACAACGATAACACATCAAGTAAAGATTTCAATCCAAAATACGTACAGATTATTTTACAGCAGCCATTTAAATGCCAAATCACAGGTTAAAATCGTAAACATAAAATTACACATACGCTTTTAACGCCAGTCTACGCTCACACCAGGCACGCTATCCCGGCGCTGGCCGTTAGCTTAATTATCCTCGGGTGAATTGAGGGAAAGTTGCGTGGCTACATAAATCCTGGCAACAAAAAATGAATAAAAGTATGAATTCCAGCAGACTTAATTGAGCCTGCCTAAATTACTTTGAATATCGTGCTCTGTAAGATTTAGCTTAGGTCAAGACAGGGATATTTCTGACATAATGACGGCTTTGAGAAAGAATGGTATTCTGCCGGAAATTCATAAGGGCATCTATTTCCGGGGCGGTTTGGCGGATTCTGATGAGAAATACATTCTTGATCGCTTTGCTTCACCTCCCCCTGGCGCTAATGCTGTTCATTTTGGTGAGCCCTGCAAGGGCAGGCTCGCTCACGGAAACGGATAAATCGGTACGTTCGATTGTTTCTGGTATTGTGAGCTACACCCGATGGCCAGCACTTTTCGGCCAGCCTAAGCTCTGTATTTATGCCTCTTCCCGTTACAGACAGGCGCTCAGCAGTGAAGATGTAAATAACCCGTTGCCCTATAGTCCTGTCATTGTGCATAGCGATCGGGAAGCACTCACAGCAAGGTGCGATGCCCTCTATTTCGGGAGCGAATCACCGGCAAAACAACAGGAAATAATAAATCAATATCAGGGCCAGGCGTTGCTATTAATGTCAGAGCAAAATCCTGAATGCGTTATTGGCAGCGCATTTTGTCTGATAATAGAGCACAATAAGGTCAGGTTTTCCGTAAATCTGGATGCGCTGACGCGCAGTGGCGTAAGAGTCAATCCGGATGTATTAATGCTCGCACGGAATAAGAAGCATGAATAAGGAAGTCACACCAACACCGCGTCCGACGTTTAAAAGAACGTTGCGGCGAATCAGCATGATAAGCGTCATTATAACGATGACGTTTATATGGTTGCTGCTGTGTTTCGCTTCCGTGGTGACATTAAAGCAATACGCGCAAAAAAAACTCGAACTCACCGGCGCCACCATGAGCCACAGCCTTGAGGCCTCTCTGGTGTTCAACGATGCCGTGGCGGCAAATGAAACGCTGGCGACCCTCGGCAAGCAGGGGCAATTTGCCGTGGCGGAAGTGCTTAATGCACATCATAAACGGTTTGCCTGGTGGTCGTGGAACCCGGCGGATAATACCGACACGCTGGGCGCGCTGGTCAACCGGTGGTTGTTCCCTGTTCCTGTCGCACAGCCCATCATACATAACGGTAATGTGATTGGCGAAATTCGTCTGACCGCACGAGACAGCCTGATTAGCCACTTTATCTGGCTCTCATTTGCGGTCCTCACCGGCTGCATTCTTTTTGCCTCTGCCGTCGCATTGACCATCACCCGCTCGCTACATCATGGCATGGTTGTTGAAATGCAAAACATCACTGACGTTGTGCATGACGTCCGTACCAACCGCAACTTCTCTCGCCGGGTAACGGAAGGCCGCATTGAAGAGTTCCACCAGTTTGGTGAAGACTTCAACAGCCTGCTGGATGAAATGGAAGAGTGGCAGCTCAAGCTACAGGCGAAAAACGCTCAACTGTTGCGTACCGCCATGCACGATCCGCTCACGGGGCTTGCAAACCGCGCCGCGTTTCGCAACAACATTGCGGCCTTAATGAATGACGCTTCGGCAAAGACCAATTCTGCCCTGCTCTTCCTGGACGGTGATAACTTCAAGTTTATTAACGACACCTGGGGCCATGCCGCGGGCGACTGCGTACTGATCGAAGCCGCAAAAAGGATGGTCGAATTTGGCGAAAAACGTCATCAGTCTTACCGTCTTGGCGGCGACGAGTTTGCCATGATCCTTTATGGCGTCCACACCGCGCGTGAGGTCGAATATATTTGCGCTGCGCTGTCGCAGCAATTTATCCGTCCGTTTGATCTGCATAACGGACACACAGCATCAATGTCACTCAGCATTGGCTTTGCTCTGGCGTGGGAAAATGCCTCCGTCGAGGCATTGCTTGAGCAAGCCGATCGCAATATGTACCTGGTCAAAAACCAGCGTTCGAAAACAATACCCTGAAAGGAAGACGATATGTTGAAGCGATACTTCGCGCCGTTGTTACTGGCATCTCTGTTTATGTCCGGGTGCCAGACGCCGGAGGGTAAATTCACACCAGAGCAAATCGCGGCCATGAAGTCCTACGGCTTTAACGAACTGAATGGCGACTGGTCCCTGGGCCTGTCGGATAAGATCCTGTTTGATAAAAATGACGCCAGACTGCGTCCGGAAAGTGAAACGCAGATCCAGACTATGGCCTCACGTCTGGCGGCAACCGGTCTGAATCATGCCCGGATGGACGGCCATACTGATAACTATGGCGAAGAGAGCTACAACGAAGCGCTTTCGTTAAAACGTGCCAATGTTGTAGCGGATGCCTGGGCGAAGGGCGCGAACATCCCGCGCAGCAACCTCACTACGCGGGGTTTAGGCAAAAAATATCCTGTCAGCAGCAACCGTACTGCGCAAGGGCGCGCTGAAAACCGCCGTGTTGCGGTAGTTATCAGTACGCCTTAAGGCTATTTAGCGGATGTGCCGGCGAGCGACACGCCTGAAGCCGCTCGCCAGCGCAGCCAGTCAATCACGATAAATACCGCCAGACTGACGCCCATTACCGGCAACGCCAGCCCCAGCAGGAGGCTTATCATGAACGTCACTCCCCTTCCCCACAGCGGCAATGCCAGCCAGCTTTGACAGAGCGTCTGTACCGGGTTCGCGGCTGACATCGCAGGACGACGCATCCACCACATCCGGTATCCCCAGATAATCAGCACGCACAGCGCAACGCCAAACGCGATGAGCAGCAGCTGATTTGCCAGACCAAACAGGATCCCCATATGGAAATCCACGCCCCAGCGGGTGAGTTTAGCCATCAGCGGGAAATCCCCAAAGCGAGTCCTGTCCAGCACATTCAGAGATTGAGGGTCCACGGCAACGGCATCAACCTGCGTCGGCCAGCGGCGATCGATTTCCGTCACCGTCCAGGCCTGGTCGACCCTGCTTGCCGGACGGATCTCAACGTTGTTCGCATCAATTCCTGACTGGCGGGCGGCCTGCAATACGCTGTCAAAAAGCGACAGTTCAACAGGCATTTCAGGCATCGACATTCCGCCGTGATGACCACGATGTTCGGCGTGTTCATCCATCATTTCCGGCGCACCGGAAAGGGTGGTGTTTACCTGCGGCGTCAGCCAGTTCATCTCTGCACGCAGCTTATCGACGTTGCCACCGGCCCATTGTGACCAGGTTAACCCGGTGACTGAGAACAGCAGCATTCCCGCCAGTAACGTCCAGCCTAAGATCACATGCAGGCGACGACGATTCTGGAAACGATTGTTAATACGGCGCTTCGGTCGGGTATAGAACCACAGCGCGATCCCGCCCAGGGCAGCAACCCACATCCACGAGGCGGCTAACTCGCTATAGAGGCGCCCGAGGTTGCCCAGCATCAGCGAGGTATGCAGATAATCGATAGTCTGACGCAGCGGTAAAATCCCGCTGGTGCCGTATACGGTCATATCCCCTCGAACCTCAAGGCTGGCGGGATCAATAAAAATAGCCCGATGCTCGGAGGGACCCAGCGCCGGGTCGGCAAACATCACGCGGGTCGTTTCGCCCTCTTCCAGCCCCGGACGAACGGCATGCAGACGCAGATCTGATTCTACGGCCTTTTCGGCCGCGGCAATTTGTGCAGCAAGAGGCTGCGCCTCACCCACGGCATCCGTGTGGAGTGCATGATGGTACAGCGCATTTTCAAGCTGCGGCGTGGCGACATACAGCGTACCGGTCAGCGCTGCGAAGAAAATAAACGGACCAACAAACAGCCCGATATAGAAATGGAGGCGACGCAGCAGGTTTCCCCATGCCGCGCGCGGAGTGCAGGTAGTCATACTTTTCCTTTTTAAGGCAAAAAGTGAGTGATTTTGTTTTAAAGGGAGAAAGCAGACCGACGCGGCGGCGCGCGGGTATCGGGGTAAAGCCAGGGGAAAAAGTGCCAGTGGCTGACCGCCTGACGAGGCGGCTTCATGCGCAACCGCTGCAACACCACGCTGAGCAGAACGATAAGCGCCAGCATCACGCCCGGCACATGCGCTAACAGCACGCAGTAGCCGCAGGCTTCCGCATGGTCAACTGGTGGCATGGAATGCGGCATATCCCCATGATGCTCGTCCATCGACATCATGCTCATGTCATGGTGCATGCCCGGCATGGCGCTCATGGGATCTTTTTGCAGCGAGACGGAGATCAGCGGCGCCACGACGATCAGCAGGATCGCAAACAGCGCGGTCAATGCCGCTGCGCGTTTCCAGCTATGCTGATGCAGTACGTTATCCACTTACCCTCCCCCCAAGAGGCGAACATTGTAAATGATTTATGACGGAAGGGTTAACGCGAGAGGTGCGATGGGATAAAAAAAGGGCCAGCCTTTCGGCCAGCCCTTTCTGACAGGATGTCGCTTAAGCGAATCTTAGTTCAGACGCTCTTTAATACGAGCAGACTTACCAGTACGCTCACGCAGGTAGTACAGTTTAGCTTTACGTACAGCACCACGACGTTTAACAGCAATGCTGTCAACTACCGGAGAGTGAGTCTGGAAGACACGCTCAACGCCTTCGCCGTTGGAAATTTTACGAACAGTGAATGCAGAGTGCAGACCGCGGTTACGAATAGCGATAACCACGCCCTCGAATGCCTGCAGACGTTTTTTGGAACCTTCAACAACCCATACTTTCACTTCCACGGTGTCACCTGGACGGAAGGAAGGTACGTCCTGCTTCATCTGCTCTTGTTCAAGTTGCTTAATAATGTTGCTCATAATTTAATCTCTTATCCTGGGTAAACTGATATTCGGGAGCGTATTACGCTTTCCCATCATGTTCATGCTGCTGATGCGCGTGTTCGGTTTTGAACTCGGCCAGCAACTTTGCTTGCTCTTCAGTCAGAGCCAGGTTTTCCAGAAGTTCAGGTCTTCTAAGCCAGGTCCGGCCCAGCGACTGCTTCAAACGCCAGCGACGTATCTCGGCATGGTTTCCAGACAGTAACACTGCCGGGACTTCCATCCCTTCTAACACTTCAGGACGAGTATAGTGTGGACAGTCCAGCAATCCATCGGCAAAGGAATCTTCCGTTGCCGAAGCTTCATGGCCCAGAACCCCCGGAATAAACCGGGCGACGGAGTCAATCAACGTCATTGCTGGTAGCTCACCACCGCTGAGAACGTAATCGCCGATAGACCATTCTTCGTCAATCTCGGTTTGAATTACGCGCTCATCTATCCCTTCGTAGCGACCACAGACCAGAATCAGCTTTTGATTCGTCGCCAGTTCGCTCACGCCCGCTTGATCAAGCTTGCGTCCCTGAGGTGACAGATAAATCACCTTCGCGCCTTCACCTGCCGCGGCTTTTGCTGTGTGAATGGCGTCCCGTAAGGGTTGCACCATCATCAACATCCCCGGTCCGCCGCCGTAAGGACGATCGTCCACGGTACGGTGCCGGTCATGCGTGAAGTCACGAGGACTCCAGCTCTGGATGCTCAGCAGGCCATTCTTTACTGCCCGGCCAGTTACCCCGTAATCGGTAATCGCGCGGAACATTTCAGGAAACAGGCTAATTATGCCAATCCACATAGCGCCGTCTTTTACCGTTTATCCGGAGAATTTAAAAACCAGGATCCCAATCTACTTCAATGGTTTGAGTAGTGAGATCGACTTTCTTGATAACCTGTCCATCGAGGAACGGGACCAACCGCTCCTTGATGCCAAATGCATCTTTCAGGTTTGCCTTAATGACGAGAACGTCATTTGACCCGGTTTCCATCATGTCGATGACTTTCCCCAGGCTGTAGCCTTCAGTGGTCACTACCTGGCAACCCATAAGGTCTTTCCAGTAGTAGTCACCCTCTTCCAGTTGCGGCAACTGCGACGAATCCACGACAATTTCACAATTAGTCAGCGCATTCGCGGCATCTCGATCGTCAATGCCTTTCAGCTTGATGATGATGTCCTGATTGTGGTGACGCCAGCTTTCCAGCTCGACCTCTTCCCACTTACCGGCTTTCTGGATAAACCAGGGCTGGTAATCAAAAATGCTATCAGCGTCTTCAGTGGAGGAAAACACTCTGAGCCAACCACGGATACCGTAGCAAGAACCCATTTTTCCCAATACGATCGGTTCAACAGGTGCTTTATTGCTCATCATGACCACCGTGACAGATTAAGCTGCTTTGTTTGCTGCTTTGATCAGCGTAGCAACGCGATCGGAAACAGTAGCGCCCTGGCCAACCCAGTGAGCGATACGATCCAGATCCAGACGAGTTTCTTCTTCTGCGCCAGAGGCCAGTGGGTTGAAGAAACCAACGCGCTCAATGAAGCGACCGTTGCGTGCATTACGGCTGTCAGTCACAACAACCTGGTAGAACGGACGCTTTTTAGCGCCGTGACGTGCTAAACGAATAGTTACCATAACATCCTCTTGTGTGAATAAAACAACCGGGCCCCATCGAGGAACGGAGCCCGGGTGTCATATTAAAAGCCCGAAAATTTTACTCATTTTCGGGCAAAAAGCAATCTCAAAAGCGATTATCGCCCAGGAAAACCGGGCGGCATCATGCCTTTCATGCCGCGCATCATCTTCGCCATGCCGCCTTTCTTCATTTTCTTCATCATGCGCTGCATGTCGTCGAACTGTTTCAGAAGGCGGTTAACGTCCTGGACCTGCATGCCGCAACCGGCTGCGATACGGCGCTTGCGGGAACCTTTGATGATTTCTGGCTTCGCGCGCTCTTTCAGCGTCATCGAGTTGATGATTGCCTCCATACGCACCAGCACTTTGTCATCCATCTGGGATTTGACGTTGTCCGGGATCTGCCCCATACCCGGCAGTTTACCCATCAGGCTTGCCATACCGCCCATGTTTTTCATCTGACGCAGTTGCTCAAGGAAGTCGGTCAGATCGAAACCGTCACCTTTTTTCAGCTTGCTGGCGAGTTTTTCAGCCTGCGCGCGGTCAACCTTGCTTTCGATATCTTCGATCAGCGACAGCACGTCGCCCATGCCGAGGATACGGGAGGCAATACGATCCGGGTGGAACGGCTCCAGCGCTTCGGTTTTCTCGCCCACGCCGAGGAACTTAATTGGCTTACCAGTAATATGACGAATAGACAGCGCCGCACCGCCGCGAGCGTCACCGTCGACTTTGGTCAGCACCACGCCGGTTAACGGCAGGGCTTCGTTAAACGCTTTCGCGGTGTTCGCCGCATCCTGACCGGTCATGGCGTCGACAACAAACAGGGTCTCTACCGGATTGATAGAAGCATGAACCTGCTTGATTTCGTCCATCATCGCTTCGTCAACGTGCAGTCGACCGGCGGTATCCACCAGCAGCACGTCGTAGAATTTCAGCTTCGCCTCTTTCAGCGCCGCATTAACGATGTCAACAGGCTTCTGCGCCACGTCGGACGGGAAGAAGTCTACGCCAACCTGCTCGGCCAGCGTTTCCAGCTGTTTGATCGCCGCCGGGCGATACACGTCCGCCGAAACCACCAGCACTTTTTTCTTGTGCTTTTCGCGCAGGAATTTCCCCAGCTTACCGACGCTGGTGGTTTTACCCGCACCTTGCAGACCCGCCATCAGCACGACGGCCGGTGGCTGAGCCGCCAGGTTAAGCACCTGATTCTCTTCGCCCATCGCCGAAACCAGCTCGTTACGGACGATTTTGACGAACTCCTGACCCGGAGTCAGGCTCTTGTTAACTTCATGACCAACCGCTTTCTCTTTCACGCGGTTGATAAAATCACGCACGACCGGCAACGCAACGTCTGCTTCCAGCAGCGCCATGCGCACTTCGCGCAGCGTTTCCTTGATGTTCTCTTCGGTGAGGCGTCCACGGCCGCTGATGTTGCGCAGCGTGCGCGACAAACGATCGGTTAAATTATCAAACATTGTCTCTCGCCTGGGGTAGAAACGTTAGGTCGCCTGGGCGACACATACACAGAATTTTGCCGGAGTATAACATGAAGGCGCCTTTGTTGTTATGCAACGGTTGGAGCAGGCGTCACGTAACGTTATACTGCTTCTCTTTCTTATTAAGACAACTGTCGACGCCTATATGCCTGTTTTCGCACTGATCGCCCTTGTTGCCTACTCTGTCAGCCTCGCGCTGATCATTCCTGGCCTGCTGCAAAAAAACAGCGGCTGGCGGCGCATGGCTATTCTTTCGGCAGTGATCGCACTGATTAGCCATGCGTTTGCGCTGGAATCACGCATCATTCCCGGCGACGGCAGCGTGCAAAATCTAAGCGTGCTGAACGTCGGCTCGCTGGTCAGCCTGATGATCTGTACGGTCATGACCATTGTCGCGTCTAAAAATCGTGGCTGGCTGCTGCTGCCGATAGTCTACGCCTTTGCGCTGATCAACCTGGCGTTAGCCACGTTCATGCCCAATGAGTTTATTACCCATCTGGAAGCCACGCCGGGGATGCTGGTGCATATCGGCCTGTCTCTATTCTCCTACGCGACGCTGATCATCGCCGCCCTTTACGCCATGCAGCTCGCCTGGATCGACTACCAGCTGAAAAATAAAAAGCTGGCGTTTAACCATGAAATGCCGCCGCTGATGGTGATTGAGCGTAAGATGTTCCACATCACCCAGGTCGGCGTGGTTTTGCTGACGCTGACGCTGTGCACGGGCTTGTTTTATATGAAGAACCTGTTCAGCGTGGAGAATATCGATAAAGCGGTCCTCTCCATCATCGCGTGGTTTGTCTATATTGTCCTGTTATGGGGCCATTATCATGAAGGCTGGCGCGGTCGTCGCGTGGTCTGGTTCAACGTTGCGGGTGCGGGCATTCTCACGCTTGCCTATTTTGGTAGCCGCTTCATACAGCAATTTGCTGGCTAAGTAACAAAAGGAGTTCCCCCTGGAACACATCTCTACCACCACGCTGATCGTCATTCTGGTCATCATGGTGGTCATCTCCGCTTATTTCTCTGGCTCTGAAACCGGCATGATGACGCTGAACCGCTACCGGTTACGTCATCGCGCCAAGCAGGGTAACCGTGCCGCGCGTCGTGTCGAAAAGCTTCTGCGTAAGCCGGACCGTCTGATTAGCCTGGTGCTTATCGGTAACAACCTGGTCAATATTCTCGCCTCTGCACTGGGCACCATCGTCGGGATGCGTCTGTACGGCAACGCAGGCGTGGCGATTGCCACAGGTGTGCTCACGTTTGTGGTGCTGGTGTTTGCGGAAGTGCTGCCCAAAACCATCGCGGCGCTTTACCCGGAAAAAGTCGCCTACCCGAGCAGCTTCCTGTTAGCACCGCTGCTTATTCTGATGATGCCGCTGGTCTGGCTGCTGAATATGGTGACACGGGTGCTGATGCGCATGGTTGGTATAAAGGCAGACGTCACCATCAGTAGCGCGCTCAGCAAAGACGAACTGCGTACCATCGTGAACGAATCCCGCTCGCAGATCTCCCGTCGCAATCAGGACATGCTCCTGTCGGTGCTGGATCTGGAAAAGGTCAGCGTTGACGACATCATGGTGCCGCGCAATGAAATCGTCGGGATTGATATTAACGACGACTGGAAGGCCATTGTCCGCCAGCTGACGCACTCCCCGCACGGGCGTATCGTCCTCTATCGCGATTCTCTCGACGATGCCATCAGCATGCTGCGCGTGCGCGAGGCCTATCGTCTGATGACTGAGAAAAACGAGTTCACCAAAGAGGTGATGCTGCGCGCCGCCGACGAAATTTACTACGTGCCGGAAGGCACCCCACTGAGCACGCAGCTGGTGAAGTTCCAGCGAAACAAGAAGAAAGTCGGTCTGGTGGTGGATGAATACGGCGACATACAGGGGCTGGTGACGGTCGAAGATATTCTGGAAGAGATTGTCGGGGACTTTACCACGTCAATGTCGCCTTCCCTTGCAGAAGAAGTCACCCCGCAAAACGACGGGTCAGTGCTTATCGACGGCAGCGCCAACATTCGTGAAATCAATAAAGCGTTTAACTGGCATTTGCCGGAAGACGAAGCGCGGACGATGAACGGAATGATCCTGGAAGCGCTGGAAGAGATCCCGGCGGCAGGCACGCGCGTGCGCATTGAGCAGTATGATATTGATATTCTGGACGTTCAGGACAACATGATTAAGCAGGTGAAGGTCCTGCCCGTTAAACCTTTACGCGAAAGTATCGCCGAGTAATGTTGTAGGCCGGGTAAGGCGAAGCCGCCACCCGGCACTACGGGTCGGCAAATTACGCTTTCGCTTTCGCCACGGTCACCATCGCAGCGCGAATAGTACGACCGTTCAGGGTATACCCTTTCTGCATCACGCCCAGCACGTTACCCGCGGCAACGTCTTCGGATTCCACCATCGCAATGGCCTGGTGAACGTTTGGATCCAGTGGTACATCCGTATCGGCAATCACTTCAACACCGAACTTACGCACCACATCCAGCATGGATTTCAGCGTCAGCTCGATGCCTTCAATCATCGCCGCATTATCCGGATTAGCTTTATCCGCCACTTCCAGCGCGCGATCCAGGCTGTCGATCACCGGAAGCAGTTCGTTGACGAATTTCTCCAGCGCAAATTTGTGCGCCTTTTCAACGTCCAGCTCGGTACGACGGCGCAGGTTTTCCATTTCCGCTTTGATACGCAGTACGCCATCGCGTTCGCGATTCTGCGCTTCTACCAACTGAGCTTCCAGATTGGCAATTTTTTCATCGCGCGGGTCCACCTGCTCAGCAGACGTGTCTGGCTCTACTGCCTCAACTTCATCGTGCTGTTCCGTGATAATTTCTTCAGGGGCTTGCCCCTCAGGCGTTTTCTGTTCTTTACTACTCATGAATTTCTCCGCGTTTTTCTGCATTCATCTCGCTAACTTCGCTTATTATGGGGATCAGTTTCCTGGATTCAAGGGAACAAGGCAGATTGTCATCATTCATCAGGCACAAGGACCTCCAGAAAATGAATAATCATTTCAGGTGTATTGGGATCGTCGGCCATCCGCGTCACCCTACCGCATTGACGACACATGAAATGTTGTATCGCTGGCTGTGTGGTAAAGGCTATGAAGTGATGGTCGAGCAGCAGATCGCCCAGGAGTTGCAGCTTAAAAGCGTCAGAACCGGCACGCTGGCGGAAATTGGCCAGCAGGCGGATCTCGCCGTGGTGGTCGGCGGCGACGGCAATATGCTGGGCGCGGCGCGAACGCTGGCTCGCTATGATATTAAGGTTATTGGTATTAACCGTGGCAATCTTGGTTTCCTGACCGACCTCGACCCGGACAATGCGCAACAGCAGCTGGCGGACGTGCTGGAAGGTCACTATATCAGTGAAAAACGGTTTTTACTTGAAGCCCAGGTCTGCCAGCAGGACTGCCAGAAGCGCATCAGCACCGCTATTAACGAGGTGGTTCTCCACCCTGGTAAAGTGGCGCACATGATCGAGTTCGAAGTCTATATCGACGAAATCTTCGCTTTCTCGCAGCGCTCTGACGGGCTGATTATTTCAACCCCGACGGGGTCAACTGCCTACTCGCTTTCAGCCGGAGGCCCAATCCTGACGCCCTCGCTGGATGCGATCACCCTGGTGCCGATGTTCCCGCATACGCTCTCGGCGCGTCCGCTGGTGATAAACGGCGACAGCACCATCCGCCTGCGTTTTTCACATCGCCGCAGCGACCTGGAGATCAGCTGCGACAGCCAGATTGCGCTTCCCATTCAGGAAGGAGAAGATGTCCTCATTCGCCGCTGCGATTATCACCTGAACCTTATCCATCCAAAAGATTACAGTTATTTCAATACATTAAGCTCAAAACTCGGCTGGTCAAAAAAATTGTTCTGATTTTACATCCAGCGCTTTACTGTATATAAAACCAGTTTATACTGTATACAAACACAGTTATGGTTTTTCATACAGGAAAACAATTATGCTGGCACAACTGACCATCAGCAACTTTGCCATTGTTCGTGAGCTTGAGATCGACTTCCATAGCGGAATGACGGCGATTACCGGTGAAACCGGTGCAGGTAAATCCATTGCCATTGATGCCCTCGGCTTGTGCCTCGGCGGTCGTGCAGAGGGTGATATGGTGCGCACAGGTGCGGCCCGTGCCGATCTCTGCGCCCGCTTCTCGTTAAAAGACACGCCTGCCGCCCTGCGCTGGCTGGAAGCGAACCAGCTGGAAGATGGACGTGAGTGTTTACTTCGTCGCGTCATCAGCAGTGATGGCCGCTCCCGCGGTTTTATCAATGGTACAGCGGTTCCCCTTTCCCAGCTTCGCGAGCTGGGCCAGCTGCTCATCCAGATCCATGGTCAGCACGCGCACCAGCAGCTAATCAAACCCGAGCAGCAGAAAGCCTTGCTCGATGGCTACGCGGGTGAGTACGCGCTTACTCAACTCATGGCTGAGCACTATCGTCAGTGGCATCAAAGCTGCCGCGAACTTGCGCAGCATCAACAGCAAAGCCAGGAGCGTACCGCGCGCGCCGAGCTGCTGGAATATCAGTTGAAAGAGCTGAACGAATTTAACCCTCAGGCGGGTGAATTTGAGCAAATCGACGAGGAGTACAAGCGTCTGGCCAACAGCGGTCAGCTGCTTTCCATCAGTCAGAATGCCCTGAACATGCTGGCGGATGGCGAAGACGTGAATTTGCAGAGCCAACTATATACCGTGCGTCAGCTTGTGACCGAACTGACCGGCATGGACAATAAGCTTTCTGGCGTACTGGAAATGCTGGAAGAGGCCGCAATTCAGATTTCAGAAGCCGGGGATGAGCTACGCCACTACTGTGAACGTCTGGATCTCGACCCGAACCGTCTGTTCGAGCTTGAGCAACGCATCTCCCGTCAGATTTCACTGGCGCGTAAGCATCAAGTTACCCCGGAAGAGCTGCCGAATTACTATCAGTCTCTGCTGGAGGAACAGCAGCAGCTGGACGATCAAGCCGATTCCCTCGAAACCTTGTCTCTGGCGGTTAATCTGCATCATCAGCAGGCGCTGGAAACGGCGAAACGGCTGCACGACGTGCGACAGCACTATGCTCTGGAGCTTAGCCAGCATATTACCGACAGCATGCATACGCTGGCGATGCCGCATGGGGTGTTCACTATTGATGTTCGCTTTGAAGAGCATCACCTGACGGCGGAAGGCGCAGACCGCGTAGAATTCCGCGTCACCACCAACCCAGGCCAGCCTTTACAGGCGATTTCGAAAGTGGCTTCCGGCGGTGAACTGTCGCGTATCGCCCTGGCCATTCAGGTGATTACCGCCCGTAAAATGGAAACCCCGGCGTTGATTTTCGATGAAGTGGATGTGGGTATCAGCGGCCCGACCGCGGCCGTTGTCGGCAAACTGCTGCGTCAGTTGGGTGAATCGACGCAGGTTATGTGTGTGACTCACCTGCCGCAGGTCGCCGGCTGTGGTCATCACCACTTTATCGTTAGCAAGGAAACCGATGGCGAAATGACGGAAACGCACATGAAGCCGCTGGATAAACGCTCACGCTTGCAGGAGCTGGCACGCCTGCTGGGGGGCAGTGAAGTCACCCGTAATACGCTCGCGAATGCGAAAGAACTGCTGGCGGCATAAACTTTTTCGGGATCTCAGGGTCATACAGAACAACAAAAACGCCGCCAGACCAGTTTCAAAGTGGGGCAAGGTCTATTATCATCGGCATATTACATATGAGCCGCGTACTGCTCGGGCCCGAAAAGGAATCAAATCACTATGCGCTGTAAAACGCTGACCGCTGCCGCAGCGGTTCTTCTGATGTTGACCGCAGGCTGTTCCACTCTGGAGAAAGTGGTTTACCGTCCTGACATCAACCAGGGGAACTACCTTACTCCTAACGATGTGTCCAAAATCCGCGTAGGTATGACACAACAGCAGGTCGCTTATGCCCTGGGAACCCCGATGATGTCCGATCCGTTCGGCACAAACACCTGGTTCTATGTATTCCGCCAGCAGCCTGGTCATGAAGATGTGACCCAGCAAACCCTGACGCTGACCTTCAGCAGTGCCGGAGTGCTGACCAACATCGACAACAAGCCTGCCCTGACCAAATAATCAGGCGTCAGCAACGCAAAAAGGTGCTCAATGAGCACCTTTTTTGTGTATGTTTATTTGGCTACTTACCGGATTTCTCTGCTCGCTGACGGCGCAACTCTTTCGGGTCGGCAATCAGCGGACGATAGATTTCAACCCTGTCGCCCTCTTTCAGCACATCACCGAGCTTAACCGGACGGCTATAAATGCCGACTTTATTCTTCGCCAGGTCAATATCACGGCGAAGTTCAAGGATGCCGGAGGCCCGGATAGCCGCCTCAACGGTGGCGCCCTCTTCAAGCGTCACGCGCTGCAAATACTGCCTCTCCGGCAGCGCATACACCACCTCAACAGCAATCTTATGCGACACTGTAAACCTCTTTGGCGCGCGTGGTGAACGCCTGAACCATATTCGAGGCCAGCTCTTTAAATATTCGACCAAACGCCAGTTCGATCAGCTTATTGGTAAATTCAAAATCCAGATGAAACTCAATGCGGCAGGCGTCAGCGCTCAGTGGCGTAAACTTCCACCCTCCCATCAGTTTTTTAAACGGACCATCCACCAGATGCATCAAAATACTCTGATTGCTCGTCAGGGTATTGCGCGTGGTGAACGTTTTGCTGATCCCCGCTTTGGAGACATCCACGGCCGCAGTCATCTGAGTCGGGCCGGATTCCAGCACCCGGCTACCGGTGCATCCTGGAATAAATTCCGGATAGGACTGAACGTCGTTCACTAACTGATACATTTGTTCCGCGCTGTAGGGAACAAGCGCAGTACGGCTAATCTGAGGCATAGCATTTTCCATGGTCACACAACAGACAAATAATAACATTTATCACCTGTTAAAAAAACGCTAAGCCTTATCTCGTGCTAAGATAGCGCGTTAGACCTCACAGGACGCAATGAGGTGACTTTTTAAAATCAGATTACCGACGGCTTTACGACACTTATGACGAAGAAAAAAGCACATAAACCTGGTTCGGCGACCATTGCGCTCAACAAGCGTGCTCGCCACGAGTATTTCATCGAAGAAGAATTCGAGGCTGGCCTTGCGTTGCAGGGCTGGGAAGTAAAATCGCTGCGTGCCGGGAAAGCCAATATCGGCGACAGCTACGTGATCCTGAAAGACGGTGAGGCCTTCCTGTTCGGCGCGAACTTTACGCCGCTGACCGTCGCCTCTTCACATTACGTCTGCGATCCAACCCGCACCCGTAAGCTGCTGCTGAACAAGCGCGAACTGGAATCCCTCTACGGACGCATCAACCGCGAAGGCTTCACCGTGGTGGCGCTCTCTTTGTACTGGAAAAATGCCTGGTGCAAAGTGAAAATCGGCGTGGCGAAAGGTAAGAAACAGCACGACAAACGTACTGACCTGAAAGCACGCGAGTGGCAGCTCGACAAAGCACGTATCATGAAAAACGCAGGACGTTGATTCTGCGCGCTTATTGTACTATTCAATAAGTTAGCGTTTCGGGCTGGTATCGAGGAAGTGAAATCTGGTATACTGAGTTCAACACTATTGGGGCTGATTCTGGATTCGACGGGATTTGCGAAACCCAAGGTGCATGCCGAGGGGCGGTTTGCCTCGTTAAAAGCCGCAAAAAAATAGTCGCAAACGACGAAAACTACGCTTTAGCAGCTTAATAACCTGCTAAGAGCCCTCTCTCCCTAGCTTCCGCTCTTAAGACGGGGATCAAAGAGAGGTCAAACCCAAAAGAGATCGCGTGGAAACCCTGCCTGGGGTTGAAGCGTTAAAACTAATCAGGCTAGTTCGTTAGTGGCGTGTTTGTCCGCAGCTGGCGTGCGAATGTAAAGACAAACTAAGCATGTAGTACCGAGGATGTAGAAATTTCGGACGCGGGTTCAACTCCCGCCAGCTCCACCAAATAAAACAAGGGGTTACGTGAAAACGTAACCCCTTTTTTTGCCCATGTCCACATTACGTCCACTCGGCAAAACTTTGGCCAGCGCTAACTTCAGTAACCCCAGTTTTACATTTTTGCATCCAGTGCCCATATGCCGCTTGCCACGCCTCTTGTTCATCGGCAAAAGATGTTCTGCAATAGGCAACTACTCAATGCCTTTTGAACCAAACTCCGAGTACAAGGATGACCAGCTCTGTCGCTATATCCTTACAGCATTCCCGACCCCATAGGACAAATGGATTATGCAAAATTTCTATCATATTGATCAGCTGATTCAGGGTTATTTCAATCAGGATCATGACCTCATAAATGAGGGAGAGGATACTATTGAGGGCACTATTGAACGCTATAAAAAAACAGCCCCAGATTGGATGTTAAAAGAGTTAGCCGAAGAGGTCGATTGTTTTCTTAAGCTTTACGAAGACAGGCTGGATGAGCAATTCAAAAGCCGGTATGGATTTGATTTCTCACCTGAGTTGTGGGATTCAACCCCATTCGATTTCCTGATGACTGTGCGCAGACTTGCCCTTTCTTAGAAGTAGCTACAGGAAGACAAACCCGTAACGGCTTAACCGACCTCAGACCGGCAACAGCCGGTCTTTTTCTTTCTAAATATAAGTTAAGGGTGAACAGTTAAATCCAAAAAAGCTTTTTCTTGATGTGATCCATTCAAAAAACAGGTTTGCTTAACCACAGGAAACACTGCAACAAATCGCCATTGGCATACCCGTGAAAGTAGAATTTATAAATTATCAAAAAAAAACAGCCTATTAATGAATTTATTCAGACTCCACCAGCCCAATAATCCTCCATCGGTGATTACCAGAGTCATCCGATGAAGTGCTGAAAGCCCGCACGGCGCAAGCTCTGCGGGCTTTTTATATCTGTCCCTTCTAGCCCAGCGCCCCCTCACACGCCAGCGCCAGCACCATCAGCGCCGTCTCATTCTCCCGCACCGATAACATCTCCATCCCCACCGGCAGACCGATACGGCTTACGCCGCACGGCAACGTTATAGCTGGCAGGCCGCTGATGGCGGCCAGTTCCGGCGCGCAGCCTGGCGGCATCTTCGCCATACTTTCTGGTAATCGTTGTACGGTGGGATACACAAATCCGTCGATGCGCTGCACCTCCGCCACCTGGCAAAGGTTCTGCCGCAACAGGCGCTGAAAGCGACGCCCCGCCAGCCAGAGCGGAGTTTTCAGCGTGCTACTCGCCAGCATCTGACGTAGAAACGGCGCAAACTCTGGCAGGTAAGCGCCGGAGTCCACAATGCTTGTCAGTCCGGAGGGAGCGCCAGGCTGTTTGCTAAGCCAGTCGTCAATCGCCACGCGAAATTCATACAGGCTCAGGCATGTCGCCTGACTTACGTCGTCCAGCAAAGGTAATGATACCTCCACCAGCGTTGCTCCGGCACGACGCAACGAGTGCAGCGCCGACTGCCAGACCTCCAGCTGTACCTCATCTTCTCCCTGTAACGCGGTTACCACACCAAAGCGAACGCCTTTCAGCGAACGCACAGGAAGCGCAACCGGTGGCAAACCATGGATCACCGCATGCAGCAAGGCGGCATCTTCAACGCTATGTACCATTGGCCCAACGGTATCTTTGCTGGGCGAGAGCGGCGCCACGCCATCCAGCTGTGAACGGCGAAAAGCAGGCCGTAGCCCCACCAGCCCGGTATAGCTACAGGGAATGCGGATAGAGCCGCCGGTATCGGTACCCAATGCGCCATCCGCCATCCCCGCCGCCACCGCCGCGGCGCATCCTCCGCTGGAACCTCCGGCGGTGAGTGACGGGCGAAGCGGGTTTGCCACATCGCCCCCCAGCGAGCTTCGCGAGCGCACGTCAAAAGCAAACTCGGACATATTCGCTCTGGCGAGGATAATCGCTCCTGCCCTGCGCAACCGCTGTATAACAAGCGCATCCGACGTCGCGTTAAGTGAGGCCAGCGCCCGGCAGCCAAGAGTAATAGGCATCGGTGCGCAGGCAATATTATCTTTGACGATCAACGGCACGCCGTGCAGGGGGCCGATCGGCTCCCCGCGTCGACGCTGCTGCTGATGCTGTTCCGCCTGAGACATGGCGTCAGGGTTAACCCCGAGGATCGCGTTGAGCGCCCGGTGCTGCTGAATGACGTCGAGACGGCGGGCAATTTCCTCCGGGCAGTCGTCTGGCGGTATCAGGCGCTTCATAGTCTCAGGCTCCCTCGTGATGAAAACCGGGCAGAAGGCTGCCCGGGATACGTTTTAGTCCCGCATGCCGGTAGTAATGGCATCAATGTCCTGCGGACGCAGACGAATTTCCGCCGCCCGTCGGTGCCCCTGCATCCCCTCGGTACGGCTCTGGCGGATCGCCGGTTCTGCGATTGCCGGGATACCCTGCTCGTCAATCCACTGATGGGTACAGATTTTGACGTACGCCCCAACCCACAGACCGCCGGTATAGCGTGCCGCCGCCATCGTCGGTAACGTGTGGTTGGTGCCGCAGCATTTATCAGAGAACACCACGCTGGCGTTCTGACCAATAAACAGCGAGCCATAGTTGCGGATCTTCGCCGCCGTCGCGTGCGGATCGCGGGTATGCACCTGCAAATGCTCCGTCGCCATATGGTCAGCAAACGCAATCAGCTGCGCTTCATCTTCGCAAAGCGCAATCTCACCCTGCCGGCGCCACGCCTCCCCCGCCGTGGCGGCCGTTGGCAGGCTGGCAAGCTGACGCTCAACCTCCGCCAGGGTACGCTCAGCGATATCCCGGCTGGTTGTCGCCAGCCCGACGCGGGTATGAATATCGTGCTCTGCCTGCGCCAGCATATCGGCGGCCAGAATGCGCGGATCGGCGCTGTCGTCAGCGATAGTGAAAATCTCGCTCGGCCCGGCGAGGGCATCAATGCCGACTCGACCAAACACCTGGCGTTTCGCTTCGTTAACGAAGGCGTTGCCTGGCCCAACGATTTTGTCCACCGATGGAATGCTCTCCGTTCCCCAGGCCATGGCCGCAATGGCCTGCGCGCCACCTACCCTGAAAATGCGGTGCGCGCCCGCCAGATGGCAAACCGCGATCATCGCCGGATGCGCTCCCGGCGGCAGACAGGCGATGATCTGTTCGCAGCCCGCCACCGTCGCAGGGACAATCGACATCACCGGCGCAGAGAGGATCGGGTAACGCCCACCCGGCACGTAGCAGCCCACCGTCTGCACCGGGATGATCCGGTGACCGAGATGTACGCCAGGCAGCGTCTCAACTTCCAGCGGCTGCATGGTCGCCAGCTGCGCCTGCGCAAAACGACGCACCTGATTAATAGCAAACTCGCTGTCGCGGCGCGTCTGGGCATCCATCCCCTCCAGTGCTTCGGCGATCTCCTGCTCGCTCACCTCAAAGTGCGTCGGCACGACGTTATCAAACTGCTGCGAAAAGGCTCTCAGCACCGTATCGCCTTCGGTTTTCACGCGCTCGATAATGGCGCTGACCTTCTCCGTCAGAGAACGATCGGCCTGCGCATCCTGCCCCTGCGGGCGCTTAATCCAGCTCACCTGATTTAACATTTACGCGTCCTCCATCTGGCCGAGTTTGATTTGCGCCAGCAGCGCCAGGTGGTCATACACGACCCATTCATCAACAATTTTGCCGTTGACGATGTGGTAGTGCGACATGCCCATCACGAACAGTCGTTCTCCGGTCGGCTTGCCCAGTTCGCCGTAACCCAGGTGATGCCCTTCGATGATCCAGCGAACCGCCACTTTGACGCCGCCTTCATCGCACGGGTTGGAACAGATATGCTGCGGCAGCCACGCGCCGTCAGGGATCATCCCCACCAGCGCCAGCGTCTGATGGGTTACCGCCGCGGTGCCGTACAGCTCTTTCATCAGCGGGCCATGCCACTGCACGTTAGGGGCGTAAACCTCTTTGATTTTGCCGAACATCCGACGATTGTAGATCTCATGCAGCCAGCGCAGGCACTGCTCTTCCGTATCGGTGTGTGCAATGGATACATCGCACTCCATCTCCGGCGGATATTGTCCCAGCATGCGGCCATTTTCGCCGATGTCCATCACGCGGAAGCCTTTATCGAACTGCTCTTTTGCCATATTAAATGCGATTTGATCGGTATTCAGGCCAAGCTGTTTCATTAACGACATGTTGTCGCTGACCACCCACTCCCGGTAAATTTTATTCTCGTGGATCATGCAATCTGCCACGGTACGGGTAACGAAGGTGCGGTTGGTCGGCTTGCCTAAATGGCTGTGCTGGGTATGCCGCCCGCTTCCCGTCACCAGGTGAGAGGTATAAAAACCGTCAACATCATTTCCGTTCCAGATAACCTGGGTTGCCATGCCGCGCCGCTCCGGGAAGGCAATTAAGCGTTGCAGCGTATCCTGTACCACCTGCTCACGGTTATAGAGTGTCCCCAGCGCGTTATACAGCACGCAGTTATGGGTATAGTGAGAATAAATTAAGCCGACATCGCGCTCGTCCCATATTTTATGGGTGCAGCGAACTATATAATCGACAATATCGGTATAGCAGTCATCAAAGCCGCGTAATGATTGCACGCGCGGTCTTTTTTCCGGTACCAGATCGACAAAATCACGACGTTCCACCTGTAATACAGGTTCCTCTTTCAGCGATTTCACGCTGCTTTTTTCGGGTACGGCTGGTGCTTTATTTGTTGCTTCGGTGGAAGACATATAAACTCCTGCTCTGTTTTCAGACAATAAGAACCCGCACCCGTAAGTGAGGGTGAATGAAACTCGATTATTTTCGGCAGCCAGAATAAGGGGGCTGCCGCCCCTGTTAATTTACTATTTGCGACCAGATCGCTAATTCATCGATCCCCAGATATTCACGGAAAATTAAACCATCACGTAATTCAAGCTGGCTGATACCGGTAATTGATATGGGTTTACGGGTTGGCGCACCAAATTTGCCGTAACCGTCATGCCAGGTTAATAACGACCAGCGCAGGGAAAGCCGAATCGGCTCGTTAGGATCTTTACGCACAATCAGATGATGGAGCTGCGTTTCGCTGTCGGCAAATGAAGCGCGGTAGCCAGAAAGCTGTGCGCCAATTTCCTGCTCACCGGTGCAGAGGCAATGACCCGGCGCGTAAAGCGTCGCCGCCGGGTGATAGAGACCGGGCACCACGCCACTGTTACCGCCCGCCCACATGGTTAAGTAGCGCTCAACGACGCCTGCCAGCGCCCCTTCTACGTCGTCGCCCTCGGGCCCGCCCGCCCAGCGGGCATCCAGCGTCTCGGCAGAGACCGCCTCCACGCCAAGCTGCTGGCGCATGGTCGCCAGGTTAAAGGCAAATTCGCGGATATCCAGCCCCAGTTGCGCCACAATCGCTGCACGATCCTGAAGCAGCCACTCCTGGCGTACGGCCCCATCAACACAGATGCGATCGGCCCAGGTGCGGACCCAGACATTTTTCCCGGTCGGCGGGCCAAAAAACCCCTCCCCCTGATGCTGAATGCGGGCTACGGTACGCTGAGCCGCATAGTACTCGTCCCCCGGGTTCTGGCTGCACAGAATATCCTCCGTCAGCACCGCTCGCTGCGGGAAGCTGTGCATCGCCTCAAGCGTCAGGCGCATAAACTGGGAAAGCTCATGCAGCTGTTTTTCGGGGGTAGTGAAAACCACCGGCGTGGCGTAAATATCCGCCAGCTGGCCGATATCTTTCTGCTCCCACACCACGTGCGTCAGCGTCAAAATGAACTGCTGGATAGAGTCGAATTGAGGGCTGAAGCCCCGCAATCTGGTCATGTGCGCTCCTTAGACTGGAATAGCGTTAAACCATTGGTTTCGATAACGCCGCTGCGTGGGCGACGCGCCGAATGGCGTATCACCAGCGTACCGGGCACCGTAATCTGTTCAGGCTCTATGGTTCCGCTGTCAATTTGCTTCATTAACAGTTCCACCGTGGCATCTACCATCGCGCCGACCGGCTGCGACGCCGAGGTCAACGCATAAGAGGGCCAGCCGGAAGGGCCGATGTCGTCATACCCGACAATGGAGACCTCCTCCGGAATGCGCAAACCAAACTCATAGCGCGCCACATCCATTACCGTGACGGCCATATGATCGTTGGCGACAAAGACCGCATCCGGCGCTGGCGACGCCGAAAACAGGGTATAAGCCGCCCGGGTGGTTTGCTGAGCGTCGTAATTCCCGTGCACCACCCGCACATCGGTGATGCCATGTTCTTCCAGCGTGGAGATGAACCCGTGCTGGCGGGCGATATTGACCGGGGAATCAGCCACGCCGCCCACGTAGGCAAAACGCTTGTGCTCCCCCGCCAGCAGAAACTCGGCAATCTGCCGCGCGGCCGCTTCGTTATTACTGTTGACGCTGGAGGCCATGCCACTCTCTTCGCTGCGGTTAAACAGCACTACCGGGATCCCGGCGGCAAGACACTCCTCGGACAACTCCAGCGACAGCGTCACCGAGGCCAGCACAATGCCATCCACCCGGTACTGCATAATCTGGTCAAAAATACGGTCAACGTTACCGTCCCGGTCGCCAACGAACAGCAGCAGGTGATAGTTCAGCGTATCCAGCTTTTGTGCCAGCGCCTCCAGCACCTGCGAGTAAAAGGGGTTATCAAAGTAAGAAATGACGACACCGATAATGCGCGAACGCGCCGTGTTGAGCGAACGGGCTATCGCATTCGGGCGATAGCCCAACTCGCGCGCCGCCTTCAGCACTTTTTCACGCGTTGCCGGTGAAATGCTGGCCCCCGGCGTGAACGTTCGCGACACCGCAGATTGTGATACCCCCGCCAGTTGAGCGACCTGTTGGGATGTGACTGCTGCAAAAGTCTTACGTTTCATTACCCCTGATTCCTTATCAACGTCCTGCCCATTTGCGCGTGCTTCAAACGCCTCAGCAAGTGGGTGTTTTTTATACTTACACCACCTTTGCATGCGTATGCAACACAAAAAATTAAAATTCTCACAACAAGATCGAGATCACTTTACAAACATGAAACCTTTTCGTAACTTCAAATCTTGAATACGTATGCAAAGAGTTTTCATACCGTCAAAGATACCGGAGAGAACAGGAGTCGCCCAAAGGATTGAACCGGTAAACGTCGTCCCTGACTGGTTATAACCCATTAATTCTTAAGAGGTTCAAAACCATGTTTCAAGCACTGTTACGCCGTCGGGAAGCCCGGCTCTTTTTCATCATCAGCATCCTGTTCTTTATCTGCATCCATAGCATTGATGCATTCCTGGCCCCCATGATGATCAACCAGGGCATTGAGCCACAGATCATGGGCATCATCATGGGCGCATCCGGGCTGGCAACCCTTCTGATACGCTTCCCGTTAGGCATTATTTCCGACGTGGTTAAAAGCCGCAGGATCTTCATCCAGATTGGCCTGCTGCTGCCAATTATCGCCTGGCCAATTGCCTGGCTTGAACCCAATGCCATTACGCTGTATCTGGCGAAAGCGGCAGACGGCGTCACGGCGGCGACATGGGTGCTGTACAACATCCTGTTCATGCGTTACTTCGGTCGCAACGAAGCCCCTGCCGCCGTCGCGCTGCTGGCGCTGGCAGGGCCCATCGGCGTGTTTCTCGGCAACTGTATTGGCGCGGTGCTGATCCACTATTTTGCCAATAACATCGCCTTTTTTGTCTCCTGCATCTCCGCCCTGGTGGCGTTGATCCTGACGACCCGCATTCAGGACGTGCACGACCCGGTGCAGGCCCCCACGCTTAAAGCCTGCATCACCGGCGCGCGCCAGCAGCTGGCCGACCGTTCCGTCTGGCTGATTGGCATCCTGGCGACCGTCGTCATTCTGGTGCCCTTCGCCACCCGGGACACCCTGACGCCGGTCTACGCCGAACAGCTCGGCGCCCGGGCGGGGATCCTCGCGGTACTCGGAAACATCCACCTTCTGTTTTACGGGCTGGCCATCGCCCTGTGCAGCTCGGTGTTTTATCAGCGCCTTGGGCTGGTAAAAACCGCCGTGCTCGGCATCGTTTTACAGGTGATCTCCACCTTCGGCATTCCCTTTACCAGCAATATGTACGTCATTTACCTGTGGCAGGCGCTGGCAGGTTTTTCGTTCGGTATGGCCTTTGCCGCATTCATGTCGCTCAGCGTAGTGAATACCTCGTCTGATGAACAATCCACGCGAATGGGACTATTCCAGACCATTTATTCCTGCGGGATGTTTGTCGGGCCGGTAATGATGGGCGTAATGATGCAACATATTAACCTGTCGTCCGGTTATATATTGATTGCCGCCCTTTCCGTTGTGGCCGCTATTGCCACGCCGCTGTCCGCTCGATGGGTATATGCCCGTAAAACGCAAACCTCAGCCCAATTATTAAAAAACGGTGCGTACGCCGCCGCGCCGGATCAATAACCCACTCTGAAGTAAACACCCTTTCCCGGACTGCCGGGAGGACAACTGACATCTAAAAAAGGTAAGGAGAAGCGTGTGTCCTGGAAATTAAAAACCGGTAAATCTACCGAAGAGCGCCAGCAAGCCAACCAGCAAATAAGAGAAACGGTTGAGCAAATACTTGCGGATATTGAAAAGCGTGGAAATAAAGCCATTCGCGAATTATCCATTAAATTCGATCGTTATGACCGTCAGGATTATCGTCTGACCCCCGCGGAGATCGACCGCTGCATAAAACAGTTAAGCCGCCAGGATATTCAGGATATTGAATTCGCCCAACAGCAGGTGGCGAATTTTGCCCGCGCGCAGAAAGAATGCCTGCGTGATCTGGAAATTGAAACGCGTCCCGGCGTTATTCTCGGGCATAAAAATATTCCGATTAACGCCGTGGGATGTTACGTGCCTGGCGGAAAATATCCCCTGCTCGCCTCCGCGCACATGTCGATTATCACCGCCAGCGTGGCGGGGTGCTCAAGAATTATCAGCTGTGCCCCGCCGTTTAACGGTCAGCCCGCCCCGGCGATTGTCGCGGCGCAAAAAATGGCTGGCGCAACGGAAATCTATGCCCTTGGCGGCATTCAGGCGATAGGCGCCATGGCGCTGGGCACGGACTCGCTGGCACCGGTCGACATGCTGGTCGGCCCCGGTAACGCCTTCGTCGCGGAGGCCAAACGCCAGCTGTTCGGCCGGGTAGGTATCGATCTGTTTGCCGGTCCGACGGAAACGCTGGTGATTGCCGATGACACCGTTGACGCGGAAATGTGCGCCACGGATCTGCTGGGCCAGGCCGAACACGGCGTCACCACCCCTGCCATCCTGCTGACGAACTCGCTCCAGCTTGCCAAAGAGACGCTCAGCGAAGTGGAACGGCTGCTGGAAAAGCTCCCTACCGCCGACATTGCCCGCCAGTCCTGGCAGGACTACGGGGAAATCATCGTCTGCGACAGCTACGAAGAGATGCTGCTGGAGGCAGATCGTATCGCTTCCGAACATGTTCAGGTGATGACCGACCGGGACGACTGGTTCCTGGCTAACCTGACCAATTACGGCGCGCTGTTCCTTGGGCCGCGTACTAACGTGGCCTACGGCGATAAGGTGATCGGAACCAACCACACCCTGCCGACGCAAAAAGCCGCACGCTATACCGGCGGCCTGTGGGTGGGCAAGTTCATGAAAACCTGCACCTTCCAGAAAGTCCTCAGCGACGAAGCCACTGCCGAAATCGGCAGCTATTGTTCGCGTCTGTCGTTGCTGGAGGGTTTCGCCGGACATGCCGAGCAGGCCAATATTCGCGTGCGCCGTTATGGCCAGACGGAGGTTCCCTACGCCACACCGGCCCCGGTCAGGGAAAAGGTGTAAGCCATGACGCTTTTGCAAACGCCCTCTTTCACCCTGCACGGCAAACGCGCGCTGGTAACCGGCGGGTCAAGAGGGATTGGCTTCGCTGCCGCCGTCGCCCTCGCACAGGCGGGCGCAGAGGTATGGATCGCCGCCCTGGGCCGCGAGGCGCTGGCGCATGCCGCAAGTCTGGCAGCGGAACACAGGCTCGCATTTCACCCGCTGGAGCTGGATATTACCGACGCTCAGGAGGTGGAGCGTGTGCTGGCGACATTGCCCACGCCCGACATTCTGGTGAACAGTGCCGGGCTGGCACGCCACCAGCCGTTTCTTGAGGTGAACGAGGACAATTTCGATGCGGTGATGGCGCTTAACCTGCGCGCCACCTTTTTTGTCAGCCAGCGCGTGGCGCGCAGAATGCGGGCGGGCGGTAAGGGAGGGTCGATTATTCACATCTCATCGCAAATGGGACACGTTGGTGGCCCCGAGCGTAGCGTGTACTGTGCCTCCAAATTCGCGCTTGAAGGGTTAACCCGAACGATGGCGCTGGAGCTGGGCGATGCGGGGATCCGCGTTAATACGCTGTGCCCGACCTTCATTGAAACCGACCTGACGCGCCCGGCGCTCGCCGATCCGACGTTCTGCCAGTACGTGCTGGACAACATCAAGCTGCGCCGGTTAGGCAGGCTGGAGGACATTATGGGCCCGGTAGTGTTTCTCGCCTCAGACGCCGCCGGGCTGATCACCGGCAGTGCCCTGATGGTTGACGGCGGCTGGACGGCTACGTGAGGGATGCAATGGAATATCCGCTTCTGGACAATACCGATCTGCCACTGGTGCTGCTTGGTGGCACGCTTTGTAACGCCCGGCTCTGGCAGCCCGTTATTGAACGGCTGAATGTCGCAGCGGTGTCGTGTATTACGCTGACGGGTGCGGAGTCCGCGCCGCAGGCGTCACGGCGGTTATTAGAGGTTCTGCCGCCGCGCTTTCTGCTGGCAGGGTTTTCTCTCGGTGCCATAGTCGCGCTGCAAATGGCCGCCGACGCGCCAGAAAGAGTGAACGGGCTGACGCTGATTTCCGTTAATCCGTTGCCCGTTGCGCCAGACACCCTCGCTTCACGCCGGGAAGCGGTACGCACCGCACAGGCGCGGGGCCTGGCCGACTGGCTGGTCTCCTCGCTGTGGCAGAGCTATGTCGCCCCGTCACGTCTGTCCGATCGGATCCTGCAAGAGACTATTTGCCGAATGGCGCAAGAGTGCGGCATTGAGACCTTTGCCGGGCAAACGGAAATGGCCATTCACCGGCAGGACAACCGGACTGCGTTTAACGCCCTCTCCTGCCCCACATTACTTCTAAACGGCGCGCAGGACGTTATCTGTACGCCCCATCATCATCAGCTACTGGCAGCAGGCAACGCGAACGTGACCAGGCATACGGTGGAGGCTGGCGGGCATTTTATTCCGCTGGAAACCCCGGATGAGATCGCGCCGCTGCTGCGTCAGTGGATAACGGAGTGCATACAGTGCGCAAAAACAGTTTAAAGACCGCATTTCTGGAAAATACTCCCATCATAAACGGCTGGCTGGCGATCCCGTCCGGTTATAGCGCGGAAATTATGGGCCATCAGGGTTACGACGCCGTCACCGTCGATTTGCAGCACGGCATGATTGATTTTGCCAGCGCGCTGTCAATGCTACAGGCGCTATCGGCCACGCCTGCCGTGCCGCTGGTGCGGGTGGCAGATAACGATCCGGCGCAAATCATGCGCGTATTAGACGCAGGAGCCTACGGCGTAATCTGCCCGATGATCTCCAGCGCGGAACAGGCTCGCCGTTTTGTCGCTGCCTGTCGCTATCCACCGCTGGGTGTTCGCTCCTTTGGTCCGGCCAGAGGTCTACTCTACGGCGGCAGTGATTATCCACAGCACGCTAACAACGAGATCCTGACGCTGGCGATGATCGAAACCCGCGAAGGGCTGGCTGATCTTGACGCCATCCTTGATACCGAAGGGCTGGACGGTGTGTTTATTGGCCCCAACGATCTCTCACTGACGCTGACCGGCAGCGCCAGCGCCGAATCCCAACATCCCGAAATGCTTGCTGCTATTGAGCGGGTGATTCACTGCTGCCGCCAGCAGCAGAAGATTGCCGGAATTTTCTGCACTTCCGGCGCGGCCGCCGCAGCGCGCATTGATCAGGGTTTTCAGTTTGTTACCCCTGCAAACGACGTTATGCAACTGGGTCGCGCCTCGCGTGAAGCCATTGCTCTCGCCCGCGGCAACGCTATCCCTACCACCGGTGCATCCGGTTATTAAAAGGAGAAATAATGAAAACCATCCATCTTACCCAGAGTCAGGCACGAACACGGTTAATCGCCCCCGAGGACATGGTTTCCTGTAATCTTGCTTTTATTGATTGCAAGCTACCCGGCTCGCATCTCAAACAAAACTATTCCTTCATCGGCCCGGGTGTAACCCAGTCCAGCGAGCAGGTCGTCAATATTCCCGAGCCGCACGGCTTTAACATTGGCGCGGCGGCTATGCCGAAAGGGGTGACAAATAATCTGCATCTGCATTTCACCGCCGAGGTGTTCCTCATCCATGAAGGAACATGGCGTTTTCGCTGGGGCGCCAACGGCGAGCATGAAGCTGAATTTAGCGCACCCACTATCCTTTCAATACCGACCTGGATCTTCCGCGGTTTCACCAACGTCAGTAAAGAAGAGACCAGCGGTATGGTGTTTACGGTGCTCGGCGGGGACAACACGGGCGGCATCATCTGGCATCCTTCCGTGCTGGCGGCAGCCAGCGAATACGGAATGTATTTGAGTAAAGACAACATGCTTATCACACAGGAAACCGGCGATCCGCGGCCTGACCCCGCCGCGCTGCTGACGCCGCTGTCAGAGGAATATATTGCCGGGCTGCGTGACTACAGCGTTGAGGAGATGCGCCAGCGTGCGGTAACCGGCGATGACCGCTGCTGGTCAGCCCAGGGACTGCTGGATTCGGTGCTGCCAGGACACGGCGGCGAAATTGCGCCGGTTATCGGTTTCGGCATTTCACAGGATCGGGATTCCGCTCCCGCTATCGTGAGCCCGCACGGTTTTTCCGTCGAATGGCTGCGTCTCGCCGAGGATCACGTTGTGGGCCGCCATCTCTGCCCGGATATTCAGGTCATTATGGTCTTTAAAGGCCAGCTGGAGATCACCTGGAACGAGGCGGGCGAAGAAGTGAGCGTTATCGCTCCGGAACGTTCGGTGATCTCTGTTCCGGCAAACAGCTGGCGTCGCTACCGCGCGGTTGACGGCAAAACGGAGTTTATTCTGACGACCCGCGGCGATCAGCGTAAGCGCCTCTACTGGGATGAAGCGATCCTGCAACAGGCGAGAGAACACAATCGCTGTCTCGATCCCGATGGCTACGTAGCCGATGCCGACATCCTGCCTGCCACGGCCCGTCGGGCCGGTGCGATACTGGAGACATGCAACAGCAACAAAACCTGAATTATCCGTTGAGCTCACTTGCCGGATCCGCTGCGTTCGTTGAGAGGCATGCCAGCCTGCATTTTCAGCCTGTTAACGAACCAGCGTCCGGCCGGGCCGGGCGGATGTTCCTCCAGGTGCACCGCCTGCATGGAAAAACCGGGCCCGACGTCGGGCTGCATCGGCACGTTCAGCGTAACCAGTTTTCCCGCTGCGAGATCTTCCTCGACCATTGGCAGCGGCATATAACCCCACCCCAGTCCGGCACGCAGGAAGGCGTGCTTCGCGCCCATATCCGCTAAATGCCATGTCTTTGACGACATGACGCCAAAGCTTCGGCCCACGGTGAGAGAGGAGCGATCGGTCAGCACCAGCTGGACGTGTTCCTGTAAAAGTGAACGAAGGATCGGACCGGACGCGTTCGCCAGCGGATGCTCAGGGGAGACAACGGCCACCGCAGGCACGCTGAGAAGGAATTCTGAGATGCATCCCGCCGGAAGATGCGGCAGCGATCCGGTTATCGCCACCCGGCAATGACCGTCCAGTAAAGGCTGGAACACCGCCCCCAACGCTTCCACATACAAACGCAGCGGGGTGTCAGGAAATGCCTGCTGAAACGCCTGCACCGCAGCGGTGAGCTGCGCTACGGGAAACATCACGTCGACGGACACCGCCAGTTCAGGCTCAAGACCTTCGGCTAAGGTGCGCGCCTTAGCCTTAAAGGCGTCCATCCCGGCAGTGGCAAGACGCGCCGCTTCCAGCATGGCGACGCCCGCCTCCGTCAGCGTCGGATAACGCCCGGTACGATCGAATAATGGAAACCCGACCTGTGCCTCAAGGTTTGCCAGCGTCGCGCTGACAACCGACTGCGCGCGCCGCAGCCTGCGACCGGCGGCGGAAAAACTCCCTTCATCAACGGCAGCAATAAAGGTGCGGAGTTGATCAACAGACATACCGTCCAGCATGTATCGCTCCAGCAGATGGATTCCATCTAATTATATAGGCTATTCAGATAGGTCAAAGATTACTACTCTCAGTGCATGTTCACTACTCTTCAATGAAGGAAATACAATATGAAAACGACTACTGTAGGTATCATCGGCGCTGGCGCTATCGGGCAAGCCTTTGCAGAACAACTGGTTAAAGCGGGCATGAACGCTATTCTGAGTAACAGCCGCGGGCCGGAAAGCCTGACTGCGGTGGTTGAGAAACTGGGCCACGGGGCTCGCGCTGGCACCGTAGAACAGGCCGCCCAGGCCGACATCGTTTTTGTCAGCACAAACTGGGACAAAACCGAGGCCGCGTTACGCGGCATCAACTGGGAGGGGCGTATCCTGATCGACGCGACCAACCCGGTCATACTGCCGGGCTTCACGCTGGCTGAACTGGGCGGAAAAAACTCAAGCCAGGTGGTGACACAGTGGGCTCCGGGTGCACGCGTCGTTAAAGCCTTCAATACTCTCCTTGCAGGGGTGCTGGCTCAGGATCCGGCGCAGGCGGGTGGCCGTCGTGTCGTCTTTATCTCCGGAGACCATCCTGACGCAAAGGCGGAAATAACAGCCTTAGCCGGGCAACTGGGCTTCGCAAGTATTGATTTAGGCAACCTGGAGGTTGGCGGTACGCTACAACAATTCCCCGGAGGGCCTCTTCCGGCGGTGAACCTGGTGCAACTGGCATAGCTAAAGGCAACGATAAATATGACGCAGCGTACTTCCGCAGAGACCTTTGAAGAATACCTTCCCGGCAAGCTGATCAGGGAACATCGGGCGCAATCTTCCCGGGATGTATTCGTGCAAATTCTGGCGCGCAGACACGTGCAGGAAAACGTCATTATTCCGGCAGTGCCGGAGCCTTTTATCGTCTGGATCCTCTCAGGTAATGCCGTCGTTGAGGAGCGTTCCCCCGGTGAGCCGTGGTTAGCAAACCGCGTTACCGCAGGCGATTTCTTTCTCACAACGGCGGCTTCTCCTACTGAAATGCGCTGGCACGCCGGGCCAGATACGCCTTTCGTCGTTATGCATGTTTATATGGGAGTGGCTATGATGCAGGAGTATGAACTGCGGGAAGTCTCCGGCGCGCGCGACGACACGCTATCCGCCCTGCTGGAGCAGATACGTCAGGAGCTGTATCTGCAAAATCCACACAGCGGCCCGTTTATCCAGGGCATTGCGCAGGCGCTGGCAGTACATCTGATTCGCACCTATGGCACACATGCGAAACGACACCGCGGGGGCTTGCAGGCATTTAAGCTGCACCGGGTCTTCACGGCAATGCGTGAAGGGTTAGCCCAGCCGTTTGACCTGGCACGCCTGGCTGAACTGACCGATCTTAGCGAATACCATTTTAGCCGCGCCTTTAAACAGTCAACCGGACTTTCCCCTTCTCACTACTTTATCCGGCTACGCATGGAGGAGGCGCGTCGCATGCTATCGGAAAGCAATGATTCCATTATCAATATTGCACTGAACGTCGGATACACCAGCCCCAGCCACTTTGCTGCCGTATTCCTCAGGCATAACGGCGTGACGCCCTCCCACTATCGCAGCGATGCCGTTCGCAGCAAAAGCCCGACAGTTTGAGCAAAAGCCCGCGCGAAGCGATTGCCAGAAAGATCCATTATTGACCCGTACTTCAGACATTCTTTCTGAAGCGTTGAAATTAACTCTCAAGAGGATCAACTATGGAACTCAACGGTAAAGTCGCGCTCATCACCGGTGCTTCAAGCGGAATTGGTGCCTCCACGGCCAAAAAGTTAGCGGAACAGGGCGTCAGGGTGGGTCTCGCTGCCCGCCGTCTGGATCGTCTTCAGGCGCTGGTGTCTGAAATTGAGGCTGCTGGCGGGGAAGCCATGGTGCTGGCCATGGATGTCACTGACCCGGCCTCAGTTAATAAAGGGGTGGAGGCACTGCACAAACGCTATGGCCATATTGATATCGCCTTTAATAACGCCGGGCTGATGCCGATTTCGGATATCGCCAGCCTCCGGGTTGACGAGTGGCATCGAATGGTAGATGTAAACGTAAAGGGCCTGTTTAACACGGTCGCGGCCGTACTGCCGATTATGCAGTCACAGCGCTCGGGTCATATCATCAATACCTCGTCGATCGCCGGGCGTAAAACGTTTCCCGGACTGGGCGTATACTGCGCGACGAAGCACACGGTTGCCGCCTTCTCGGATATTTTGCGTATGGAGCTGGCCCCTCAGTTCAACATTCGCGTCACCTCGCTTCAGCCGGGTGCCGTTGAAAGTGAATTATTCGAGCATATCAGTGACGAAAATTATCGTGCACAGATGGAACAGCTGAAGGAGAAGATGACGTTCCTGAAAGCCGATGATATCGCCGACTCGATTCTTTACGTATTGCAGGCACCGGAACATGTGGACGTGGCAGAGCTGTTTATTATGCCGACCGAACAGCCGTGGTAAGAGGGTGAAGCGGGTCAGGCTGGTGCCTGACCCGCTACGTTAGTTTGCAGAGGCCGTAGGTCTGATGGTGATTTCGGTGGTATCGACACTCTCAGGCGCCTCGATGATGTGGCGCACGGCGCGAGCGATATCAGCCGGTTTGAGAGCAATAGCCCGGTACGCATCCATCACCGCCATGGTTTCTTCGTGCGTAATGGTCGAGGCCAGTTCGCTTTCCACTACCCCAGGGTTGACGCAGGTCACACGGATGTTCGAACTTTCCTGACGTAAACCATCGGAAATGGCCCGTACCGCAAATTTGGTCGCGCAATAGACGGCGGCCGTGGGCACGACGGACAAGGCACCAATCGAGCCTATATTGACGATCTGCCCCGAGCCCTGGGCTTCCATAATCGGCAAAACAGCACCAATACCCCACAGTACGCCCTTGATATTTACGTCAATGGTGCGTTCCCACTCATCCTGCTTGCCAGCCGAAAGCGGAGACAGAGGCATAATGCCCGCGTTGTTAATAAGAACGTCAATGCGGCCCCACTTTTCCAGTGCAGCCTCAACGAAGGCAGCCATCGACTGGCGGCTGGTAACGTCTAATACCTGAGCCTCTGCCTCTCCTCCTGCGCTGCGGATTTCATCAGCCAGGGCGTGGATGCGCTCCAGCCTGCGAGCCCCCAAGAAAACTTTTGCGCCTGCCTTTCCCAGCTCTCTGGCAATACCTTCTCCAATACCGCTGGAGGCACCGGTAATTAAGATCACTTTGTTCATGTTTTGCTCCTTCAGTTGAGTTCAAAGCAATCATAGAGTCTCAACATTGTTTCTTGTATCCTGCCTTTACTGGACTCACTGGTTAGCGATGTTAAACAATGAAAATTGATCTTAATTTGTTACCGCTTTTTCTGGCGGTCGCCGAGGAGCGCAGCTTCAGCGCGGCCGCCGGGCGGCTGGGCATCACCCGTTCCGCTGTCAGCCAGGGGATAAGACGTCTCGAAGATGGGTTTCAGACCCTGCTGGTGATGCGCACCACGCGCTCGGTAAGGCTCACCGAAGCGGGTGAACGGTTGCATAAATCGTTGCTGGGGCCCATCGCCAACATTGAGGCGGCCTTTGACGACGTCACCTCGGACAGCATACCGCGCGGACAGCTCAGGATCGCAGTCACCTCAATTGCGGAAGCATTTCTTTCGGGCCCACTGCTCGCCTCGTTTACGGCCGCGCATCCTGCGGTATCGCTTGATGTTTTCGTGTCAGATGAGGAATTCGATATCGTGGCAGCGGGCTATGACGCCGGGGTGAGGCTGGGCGAAGTTATCGAAAAAGACATGATCGCTATTCCCCTTACGGGCCAGCAGCGTGAACGGGTGGTGGCTTCACCTTCCTATCTGGCGACACACTGCGCACCGACGCACCCCCGTGAACTGGTCGCTCATCGGTGTATCGGCTGGCGCCCTTCCCCGGACGTTGCCCCCTATCGCTGGGAGTTTGAGGAAGCAGGCGTCCCTTTCGATGTGGCAATTGAACCACAAATCACCACTAACGATCTGCGTCTTATGCTCAGCCTCGCGCTGGCCGGCGGTGGTATAACCTTTGCCACGGAGGACACCTTCACACCGTACATTGAATCAGGACAGCTGGTTTCCTTACTGGATGCGTTTCTTCCATCTTTTCCTGGTTTTTATCTCTATTTTCCCCAGCGCCACAATATGGCCCCCAAGCTCAGAGCCCTGATCGAGCACATCCGCCAGTGGCGACAGCTCCCCGCCACGCAGCCGACACTGCGTTAAATGGTTCCAACCCTGAATGCAGATTTTCCTCAATCTACTGCATCCCTTTGATGAGCATCAACGACAGCACGTCATTACCATGGAAAATGACAACGGACACGATGGGCAGGACTTCACACAAGGATGGAACCTTAAAAATGTACAGACCAATAGTTGTTATCCTCTTTATTCTTTTGACATTAGCTGCCCTCGTGGAAATCGGCATAATTTCTTTAGGCTAATACCGATAGCCTCTGAAAGGCCACGCTTGCGGCCTTTTATTTATTAAACATGAGAAGAAAATACGTAATTTTTTTGAGTAGCAGAAATTAACCCGCCCGTAAAAATATATTTTATAAATGAGAGAGTTTTAAATATATCATACACCAGATATTTTACCCTAACTTAAACTACAATTAAGCAGCAATTAAACCTAACCAAAATTAGATATTTATCGCATATTATAATTATTAATATCGCCCCACCAGCACCGTTTTAAGGGTTGCACCTTTTACGCCGAAACCCTTTATCCACGCGCCCTCATAGCTAACGAAATATATTCACGCTATCAATTAATCTCCCCTGCAATAGCCGCATTGGGTTTACGAACACTTAATTTGCGTATTCAGACATTTATAGCTATATCATTTTTATAACGAAATAATTTAATACCTGCACAAATAATAAGGCTTATAAATCGCAAACATATAAATAAACAACTATTTCCTGTGTAAATAATTAGCTTTGCCCTGAGGTTGCCACTTTTAATCCTGGCGGGTATCGGTCGCGCTAAACAAAGTAACGGTAAATCCTGTTTATTAAACAGTATTTTCGCCGGGAGCGCGTTCATCCCTTCAGAAACGATGGCTTTGTTTGACACGCCGTAACCAATCACTCTGCTGGAGTAATAACTGTATGAGCCAAATATCTGTTATATCTAAATTAACTGGCGTGGAAACGACCACGGAAGGGACACAGATAACACTCGATCACTCCTCAATCGTTAAGCTTAACGTGGATCGAGCCAACATCGCAGATTACTCCCGCAGCGGAAACGATCTGGTGATTACCCTCAATTCGGGCGAAGTGATTACCCTCAAGAATTTCTACGTTACTGATGCGCAGGGCGTAAGCCAGCTGGTGCTTGAAGAAAGTGACGGAGCGCTGTGGTGGATTGAAGATCCAACCGGTGCCGCGACCTATGAATCCATCGCCTCCACCGATGCATTACTGGCGGCGTCAGGGAGTGATGCCGGCGGCGCCGCTGCGTGGCCCTGGGTGCTGGGTGGCCTGGCCGCCGCAGGTGGGATTGCTATTGCGGCGGGAACCGGCGGTGGAGGTGGCGGAGATGACGATAACAACAACCCGAATCCCGGTAATCCGGGAAATCCTTCCGAACCTGATACTACGCCTCCGAATGCTCCCACTAATCTTCAGGTCTCACCTGACGGCAAAACCGTAACAGGTACGGCTGAACCGGGCAGCACGATTACCCTTAAAGATGCCGATGGCAACACCATTGGAACGGGCAAGGTCGGCAGCGACGGCAAATTTACTATCGATCTCGGTACACCGCTCACCAACGGGGAGCAGATCACCGCCACGGCCACCGACCCGTCCGGCAATACCAGCCAGGGTGGTCAGGTCACAGCACCGGATCTCACCGCGCCGGATGCACCTGCCAATCTGGAGGTTTCGCCTGACGGCAAAACCGTGTCCGGTACGGCTGAGCCGGGCAGCACCGTGACACTGAAAGATGCCGATGGCAACACCATCGGAACGGGCAAGGCTGGCAGCGACGGGAAATTTACTATCGATCTCGGCACGCCGCTCACCAACGGGGAGCAGATCACCGCCACCGCCACCGATCCGTCCGGCAATACCAGCCCGGGCGTTCAGGTCACGGCACCGGATTCAACCGCGCCGGCTGCCCCCGAGATTGTCACCGTCAATGATAACGTGGGCACCGAAGCGGGCCCGCTGAGCAACGGACAACGCACGGACGATGCACGCCCGACGTTCAGCGGCATCAGTGAAGCTGGCACCGTTATTACCTTCTATGACAACGGCAAGCCGATCGGCACCGCCACGGCCGATGCTACCGGGAAATGGAGCTTTACCCCGTCGACCAACCTGTCTGAAGGAAACCACGCCATTACCACCACCGCGACCGATGCGGCAGGCAATACCAGCCCGGCGTCCACGGCGGTGACCTTCGTGGTGGATACGGTCGCACCAGGCGCCCCGGCCATCACCGGCATGACCGACGACGTTGCGCCCAATACCGGCGTGCTCGGAAGCGGAAGCACCACTAACGATCCGCGCCCGCAGCTCACCGGCACGGCGGAAGCGGGCTCTACGGTCACCATCTATGATAACGGCATTGCCATTGGCACAGCGGTTGTAGGCAGCAACGGAAGCTGGAGCTTTACGCCGTCGGTTAACCTGAGCGAAGGCAGCCACCAGCTTACCGTACGCGCCACCGACATCGCCGGTAACACCGGTCCGGCCTCGCCGGCCTTTACCGTAACGGTGGATGTCACCACCCCGCCGGTGCCGACAGGATTTATCGTTAACGATGACACCGGAGGGCTGAAAGGCACGATTACCGCCGGGCAGTTTACCGACGAGTCGCAGCCCCGCCTGACGGGCCGAGGAGAACCAGGCAGCACGATTACGGTTTACGATAACGGCGTTGCGATTGGCAGCACAACGGTTCTGCCGAACGGTACCTGGAGCATCACGCCGACAACGCCGCTGGCAGAGGGTGCACATTCGATTACCCTGCGCGAAACCGATGCGGCAGGCAACCAGAGCGGCCTGTCTCAGCCGATCAACTTTACCGTCGATCTTACGCCGCCAGACATGCCGGAGGCGACGCTCAATTCGACAGGCACGCAAATCACCGGTACTGCCGAGCCGGGCAGTAAAATTGTCATCACCAACAACGCCGGGGTGCAAATCGGGACCGCCACTGCCGACAGCAACGGCAACTACATCGCCAACCTGAACCCTGCACAAGTGAACGGCGAGATCATCTCCGTGGTCGCCTCCGATGCCGCAGGCAACCAGAGTTCCCCGGCGCTGGTTAACGCAGCGGACATCACCGCGCCTGCCGCACCGGGTAACCTGGTGGTGGCGGAAGACGGGGCAAGCGTCAGCGGAACCGCCGAGCCAAACAGCACGATTATTATTAAAGCGCCGGACGGTACGATCATCGGCCAGGCCACCGCCGGTCCGGACGGCACCTTTACCATCCCGATTTCGCCAGCCCAGACCAACGGCGAAGCCCTTGAAGTGACGGCCACCGACGGCAGCGGCAACACCAGTCCGTCCGGCTTTGCCGACGCGCCAGACAGCACGCCACCGCTGGCACCGGAAAACGTGGTTATCTCTGCCGACGGCACCACGGTAACCGGTACAGCCGAGCCGGGCAGCACCGTCACCATTCGTGAAAATGGCGTTAAGGTCGGGGAAGCGGTCGCCGACGATCAGGGTAATTTCAGCGTTGATCTGATCCCGCCGAAAGCCAACGGCGAAGCCCTGACCGCAGATGCCACCGATACCGCCGGAAACACCGGCCCGACCGCGCCGTTTGACGCGCCGGACATCACCGCGGCACAAACCCCGGTCATCACAGGCGTGGAGGATGATGCGCTCGACGTCACCGGTCCTGTCAGCCAGAACGGTCTCACCAACGACAAAACCCCGACCATCAACGGAACGGGCGAGCCCGGCACAACGATCACCCTCTACAGCGGCACCACTGAAATCGGCACCGCAGTGGTTGGGCCTGACGGCCAGTGGTCCATCACGCTGGAAACGGATCTTCCCGACGGCGGGCACGTGCTGACGGCGACGGCGGTTGACGCCAACAATAACCTCAGCGGGACATCGAACACCTGGAGCATCACGGTGGATACCGCCGCGCCGGGCGCTCCAGCCATTACGCAGGTCATTGATGACGTACCGGGCCGCACGGGGCCGCTCGACAACAACCAAATCACCAACGACACGCTCCCGACGCTGAACGGTACCGGCGAGCCGGGCTCCACCGTGACGATCCGCCTGGACGGACAGGATATTGGTACTGCCATTGTGAATAACGGTGGCGCATGGACCTTCACGCCCACTACCGCATTAGGGAACGGGCAGCATACGTTCACCGTCGTCGCGAGCGATGCGGCCGGCAACACCAGCGCATCATCACCCGGCTTTACCTTTACCGTCGATACCACTCCGCCACCGGCGGCCACCCTTGACACCGTCTCCGATAACATCGGCACTGTGCAGGTTCCGCTTAACAGCGGGGATACTACCGATGACACGCTGCCGCAGCTGCAGGGAACCGCACCGGAAGGCACCACCATCACTATCTATGACGGGACCACCCTGCTCGGCACGGCCGTGCTTGACGGCAGCGGCGGCTGGAGCTTTACGCCAACCACGCCGCTGACGGACGGCCCGCATTCGCTGACGGTCCACGCGACGGATGAGGCGGGTAATACCACCATCTCGCCACCGTTTGAGCTGGCGATCGACACGACCGCGCCTGCAACGCCGGATATTCCTGAGATCACCGTGAACCCGGACGGCGCCACACCGGGGACGGCTCTGAATCCTGGGGAGACCACCCGCGATACCACACCAACCCTGAGCGGCTCGGGCACGCCGGGAGATACCGTAAGCATTTACGATGGCGCAACCAAAATAGGTGAAGCCGAGATCGATGGCGACGGTAACTGGAGCTGGACACCGGAAGATCCGCTCCCTGACGGCACCTACGATCTCTCCCTGACGGTGACCAATCAGGACAGCGCCGGGAACGAAAGCGCACCGTCCACGCCAGTGACCATTACCATTGATACCGACGCGCCGGGCCAGCCGGGGATCCCGACGGTGACAGACAGCGTAAGCCAGATCACCGGGCCAGTGGACAACGGCGGAACCACCAACGATCCGCGCCCGGTACTGAGCGGCACCGGTACGCCGAATGACGTCATTACCATCTATGACCAGGTGGGTACAGGCGAGCCGCAGGCCGTGGGCAGCGTCACGGTGGACGGTAGCGGTAACTGGAGCTGGCGTCCTGAGAGCAACATTGGCGAAGGGACGCACCAATACACGGCGACCGCCACCGATGAAGCCGGCAATGAATCTCTGCCATCAACCGGTATCACGATAACGGTCGACACCCTCGCCCCGGATACCCCGCTCATCGGTTCCATTGGCGGCGCTCAGAATGGAGGCTCAACCAACGATAACACACCTGTCATTGGCGGAGGCGGCACGACCGGCGAAACGGTGATTATCTACAACAACGGCGTGGAAGTGGATCGCGTTGAGATCGCCAATGGCGAGTGGTCATACACCCTGCCGACACAAACCGATGGTCCGCTGAATATCACCGTCGCCGCGGTGGACGACGCGGGTAACCTGAGCCCGCTCAGCCCGGTCTTTAGCGTGACGGTCGATACGCAGGCACCGACCGTGCCGCAAATTGACGCCGTCTCTGACAGCCAACTGACTAACAGCGTGCTTTACACCCGCGACGGTACCCCAACCCTCACCGGGATTGGCGAGCCGGGTTCGAGCGTAACCGTTTCTGTTGATGGCACGCCGTCTCCGGTGGTCGTGGTGGTTCAGCCGAACGGGACATGGTCCTGGACAGCCGACCCCGCGCTTGCGGAAGGGCCGCACACCTTCTCGGTTGCCGCAAGTGACGCGGCGGGGAATACCTCCGCCAGCTCCGGCGATCTCAGCGTGACGGTGGATACGCTGCTTCCTGCAACGCCAACCAATATCACCATTGCCGCAGAGGGCACGCCGCTGACCGGTACGGCAGATGACGGAACCACGGTGACGGTGCGTGACGCCGGCGGCAATATCATCGGGACCGGGGTCGCGACGGGAGGCATCTTCTCCATCGCCCTCTCCCCGGCCCAACTGGATCCCGCGACGCTGACGCTGTTCGCCACGGACGCCGCAGGTAATGCAAGCCCGACAACCACCTTTGACGTACCGGACTCCCCGCTTATTCTGCCAGCGGTGCCGGTGATTACGGCAATCAACGATGATGCCGATCCCGTCACTGGCGATGTGAAAGACAAAACCACCAATGACACCACGCCTACCCTTACCGGCACCGCCGATCCGGGTAGCGTCATCACCATTTATCTGGATGGGGCGCTGGTTCCGCTGACCGAAATTGTTGCGGATACAGACGGCAACTGGAGCTATACGCCTCTACTGCCGCTCGCCGAAGGCCCACACACCTTCGCCGTCACCGCCACGAATACCGGCACCGGCGCGACCAGCGGGCAGTCGCCGATCGCGACCGTCACCGTCGACCTCACCGATCCGACCGCACCAGCCATCGGTGCGGTGACCGATGACGTAGGCCCGGTCACCGGCCCAATCGCTGACGGGCAGAGCACCAACGACAACCGTCCTACCCTGACCGGAACAGGCACGGCCGGGGACACCATTACGGTGTACGATGACGGCGACCCGCTGGGCACCGTTGTTGTCGGTCCGACCGGCACCTGGAGCTACACGCCGCCTGCGCTGGACGACGGCAGCCACACCCTGACCGTGACCACCACCGACCCGGCAGGCAATGAGAGCGCCTCGTCGGCCGGGATCACCATTGTGGTCGACACCGTTTCCACCACGCCGGTAATTACCAGCGTGACGGATAACGCAGGGAATGCGGCAACGCCTGTCCCAAGCGGCGATCCAACCAACGACACTACGCCAACCCTGACCGGTAGCGCCGAGCCGAACAGCGTCGTCGCCATTTTTGATGGCGCTACGCAAATTGGTACGGTGGCAGCAGACGGCACCGGTGCCTGGACATTTACTCCTGAAACCGCCCTCGGCGAAGGGACGCATGACTTTACTGTCAGAGCGACGGATCCGCAGGGCAACGTCAGCCAGCCGTCCAACGCCTGGAGCGTCGAAATCGATCTGACTGCGCCACAGGTGCCGACGATCGTTACGGTCAGCGACAATGCCCCGGGAGGCACAACCGGCCCGCTTACCGCCGGGCAGGTGACCAATGATACCACGCCAACCCTCAGCGGCTCCGGCCAGGCGGGTACCATCATTCACGTGCTGAATAACGGCGTGGAGATTGGCACCACCACGGTCGACGGCAGCGGCAACTGGACCTTTACGCCGGATCCGGTACTGACGGACGGGACGTATAACCTGCGCGTTAACACCAGCGATGATGTCGGAAACGTCTCCGCCAACTCGCCAGTGTTCGCCTTTACGGTGGATACCGCCGGGCCTGCGGCCCCGGTGGTTACCACGGTAATAGACGATGTCAGCCCGGGAACGGGAACCCTCGCCAGCGACGGCTCCACGAACGACACCCGTCCAACATTCAACGGTACGGGGGAAGTGGGCGCAACGGTACACGTTATTGTCGATGATGTGGAAATTGGCACGGCGGTCGTCAACGCCCAGGGTAACTGGACCTTCACGCCGACCACTGAACTGGGCGAAGGGCCGCACGTTATTACCTTCAACGCCACCGATGCCGCAGGCAATACCGGGGTCACCTCACCACCGTTCAACCTGACGGTGGATACCTCGGTGCCTGAGGCACCGGTCTTTACCCCGGCCACTGACGATGCTGGTACCGTGCTGGGCCCGGTCGCCTCGGGACAAAGCACAGACGACACCACGCCAACACTGAACGGCACCGCGGCGGCCAACGCGACCATCACCATTTATGAAAGTGGCCGTGAAGTGGGTACCGCCGTGGCGGACGCAAACGGCGTATGGAGCTTTACCACCGGTACGCTGGCAAACGGCAGCCACACCTGGACCGCCACGGCAACCGATGCCGCGGGCAACGTCAGCCCTGCCTCACCAGGCTTTACGCTGGTTGTGGATACGACTGCGCCTGCCGCGCCGGTTATCACCCAGGCGATTGACGACGTTGGCACCATCACCGGGGCAATAGGTTCCGGCCAGACCACCAACGATCCTCTCCCGCGTCTGGTGGGGACCAGCGAGCCGCTGGCCACCGTGAATATTTATGAGGGCACCACGCTGGTGGGTACCGGTACTGCCGATGCCGATGGCAACTGGACCGTCGATATCACCGTGCCGCTGGACAGTGGGTCACACACCTTTACCGCAGAAGCAACGGATCAGGCGGGTAACACCAGCACGTCGTCCGCCGACTTCAGCCTGACCATTGACACCACGCCGCCAGCGCTGCCGGTGCTGACCAGCATCACCGATGATGTCGGTAACGCCGCTGCGCCTGTCGCCAACGGCGGGTTAACCAACGACGCGCGGCCAACGATCACCGGTACGGCAGAAGCCGGCGCAACGGTCACCATCTTTGATAATGGGGTACAGATTGGCACCGCAGTCGCCACCGGCGGCGCGTGGAGCTTTACGCCTTCCACCCCGCTGGCTGACGGGCCGCATAATCTGACCTTCTCCGCCACCGACGCGGTGGGCAACGCCAGCGCGCAGACCGGCGGTTACACCATTAATGTGGATGCCACCGCCCCTGTCGTACCGGCAATCACCTCGATTGAGGATGATGTGGGGACCGTCACCGGACCTGTCTCCGGCACCAACCCAACCAACGACACCCGTCCGACCTTAAACGGTACGGCAGAAGCCAATGCCACCGTACGTATTTACGACGGCACGACGCTGGTGGGGACCGTCACTGCCGATGCCAACGGCAACTGGACGCTGCCGCAAACCAGCACCACGCTGACGGAAGGCGCGCATAACTTCACCGCAACCGCCACCGATGCCGCGGGCAATACCAGCGTGGCTTCACCGATTATCACGATTAACGTTGACCTGACGCCGCCACCAGCCCCAACCGGGCTGGCGGTGATCACCAACGGGACGCAGGTCACCGGTACAGCAGAAGCGGGAAGCACCGTCACCATCACCAGCAGCACCGGAACCGTGCTTGGAACGGCCGTCGCGGACGGTAGCGGAAGCTTCAGCGCCACCATCACCCCTGCACAGACCGCCGGTGAATCCCTGATCGTCTTTGCTACCGATAAGGCCGGTAACGCGGGTATCACCACCTCCGTGATTGCCCCGATCACCACAATCCCGAACGCGCCTGTTATCGCTAATATTGACGATAACGTTGGCACGGTGACGGGCAACCTGACCAACGGGAATACCACCGATGACACCACGCCAACCCTGAGCGGCACGGCACAGCCGAACACGACCATCACCCTCTATAACAACGGGGTGCTGATGGGCACGGTCACCGCGAATGCCAGCGGCAACTGGAGCTTCACCACGCCGGTGCTGAGTGAAGGCCCGCATGCCTTCACCGCCACGGCGAGCAACGGCTCGGGCACCAGCCCGATTTCCACGTCGACCACCGTCATTGTCGATCTCACTGCGCCAACGGCTCCAACCGGGACCTTCAACGCAGACGGCAGCGTATTGACCGGTAGCGCTGAAGCGGGCAGCACCGTCACCATCCGCCTGGCGGATAATTCAACGGTCACCGCCACGGCGGACAGCAACGGTTCCTGGAGCTACACCTTCCTCAATAAACAGACGGAAGGTCAGACGCTGCAAATCACCGCCACCGATGCGGCAGGCAACGTTTCGCTGCCCGGCTCAGCCCTTGCGCCGGTGGTGCCGCTCTCTGCCAGCACCAACGCTGAAGAACTGGCGCTCACGACCACCGCCACGGTGACCAATTCGCAGTACAGCGACTATGGTTTCCTGCTGGTAGGCGCCTTAGGTAACGTGCTGACGCTGCTCGGCAACGACACCGCGCAGGTAGGTTTCACCGTCGGCAACGGCGGCAGTGCGGATATTGCCGTGAACGCCAACGCCACGGGTGCCGTTCTTTCCCTGCTCAATACCCTTGAGCTGGTGGTACAGCGCTTCGACGCCGCCAACAACACCTGGACCACCGTGGTCGATACCGGGCAGCCGCAGTTCGCTGACCTGTTGACCCTCGGCGCGACGGGGGTGTCGCTGAACCTGACCGGGCTGGCGAATGGTCAGTATCGCGTCCTGAGCTACAACACTAACCTGCTGGCAACCGGCTCTTACACCAGCCTCGATGTGGCGGTGAAAGAGACCAGCGCAGGCACCGTGTCCGGCGAGACCAGCGTTGCCGGGAACGTCATCACTGACGTGGATCCAACCGCAGGCAGCGACAACGCCCCGGCGGGCACCACCGTCACTACGGTCACCAACGCCCAGGGCACCACCACCAGCGTTACGGCTGACGGCACGGTGATTCAGGGGCAATACGGCACGCTGACCATCAACCTGGACGGCAGCTATACCTATAACCTGACCAACACCAGCGCCGCCGTCATTGGCCGCACGGAGAACTTTACCTACACCATCACCCATAACGGCACCAGCGCCTCGGCAAATCTGGTTCTGTCGCTGGGCGAAGGCACTACCAGCAGCGGGATCGTGGCCGTGGACGATACCGCCTCGCTGACCTTCGACACCACCGTGGAGGCGATCAACAACGGCACCTCGTCGCAGGGCGGCTTTACCCTGGTGGGGATCAACCTTGGCAATACCCTGGGGCTGAACCTGCTGGACGATCTGGCCAACCCGATCATCTATAACGTGGAAGAAGGCACCACCCGCACCATGACCGTTCAGGCGTCCGTGGGCGGCGTCGCGCTGGCCTCGGTGTTCGACCTCTACATCTATAAGTTCAACAATGCGACGCAGACCTTCGAGCAGATGCGCGTTGAACCCGGCTGGCTGCGCGCGCCGCTGCTGGGCGGCACCTCCCCGCAGCTGACGTTGAACCTGCCCGCTGGCGAGTACCTGTTCCTGCTCAATACGGCGGCGGGGATCACCGCGCTGACGGCCTACACGCTGAACGTCTTGCAGGATCATGTCTACAGCGTGGCAAGCGTGAGCGAGAGCACGACCGGGGATGTGCTGGCGGATGATATTGCGCCAGCAGGTACCGTGGTCTCCGACGTTAACGGCGTGGCGGTGAACAGCAGCGGCCTGACGGAGATCACCGGCGAGTACGGTACGCTGCGGATCAACGCAGCCGGGGAGTACACTTACACCCTGGACAGCGGAGTCGGCGCTGACAGCATCAGCACCCCGGATACCTTCGTCTACACCATCACCGCGCCGAACGGCTCGAAAGACACGGCATCGCTGAACATCACCCCGACCGCGCAGCCAATGGACGCGGTGAACGATGTCAGCACTGCGATGGACGTGAACTCGGTGCACCGCACCGCCGCATACTCGGATACCACCGTCGGGTCGGCGAGCTGGAACGCCGCGCTGCTTGCCTCAACCCAGGGCAGCGGAAGCGGGACCTTCGTGGTGGATCCTAATACTGCACTGCATAACGTGGTTCTGTCGTTTAACGTCGCCTCGCTGCTGACCCTTACCGGGTTAACGGTCGACTGGACACTGACCAACGGCACCACCACCCTCAGATCCGGCTCATTTAACGGCGGGCTGCTGCTGGGCGGCAGGGCGACGATCAACCTGACGGGCCTCGATCTGGAAGCGGGAACCTATACGCTGAACTATACCGGCAGAATGGGACCGCTGGGGGTGGGAAATATCACCGTTACCCCAAGCGTCACCGGGACCAGCTACTCCCTGTCGCAGTTTGACGCCACGGGCACCCACACCGTTGACGGCAATATCTTCGACGGCACCGGCTCCGCGGGCGCGATGGACCAGCTGCACTCGGTCGATACCCGTCTCAGCATTACCGGCTACGACGGCGTAACCACCACGCTGGATCCTTACACCGGCAGCACGCAGGTAAACATCACGGGCCACTACGGCACGCTGGCGATTGCCGCAGACGGCAGTTACACCTACACACTCAACCCGGGGATATCGTTCTCTACCATCACCAGCAAGGAGGTCTTTAACTACACCCTGACCGACGCCAACGGCACCCGGGATACCGCCTCGCTGACCATCAATATGGCACCGAAATTTGTCAGTTCGGAACATAACGATGTGATTAGCGGCACGGCCTACGGCGACACGCTGATTTATCAGGTGTTGAACACTACGGCGGGTAACGCCACCGCAGGTAACAGCACGGGTGACCACTGGACGAACTTCTCCCTGTCGCAGGGAGACAAGATCGACATTGGCGATCTGCTGGTGGGCTGGAACGGTAGCGCGTCGACGCTGGGGAACTATGTCTCTGTTTCACAAAGCGGTAACAATACTGTGATCTCCATCGACCGTGACGGCACGGGAGCCGCCTACACTAAATCTACGCTCGTTACGCTGGACAACGTTCAGACCACCTACGACGAGCTTGTAAACCAGCAACACATCATTACCTGATAGCACCTGCAAGAAATGACCCGGGCGCGCACAGCGCCCGGGCATAAACAAAAAAGCAGTACTTTTTTATTAGGGACAAGACATGGGAAAGAAGATGCCTTACTGGTGGCTCTCGTGCTGCCTGATATCTGTGCCCGCTATCGCGGCAAACCCTGCGGCGATGATTAATACCGGACAATTAAGCGAAACGCAGGAACTCCCCTCTTTAAATGGCCGCGTGGCGCCCGTAGCCAGCAAAGCCGCCCCCGGCACGCTACAGCTGGATGAAGCCGTAAACCGCGCCGTGACCTGGCATCCGGCCATCAGTGAAGCCGTCGGCAAACTTTATCAGCAGAGCGAAAATGTGGACGTCGCCAAATCGAAATATTATCCGCAAATTAACGCCGGCATGGATAACGGCTATAGCCACGACGGCGACGATAATGGCTTTACCCCCTCGCTGGTGCTTTCTCTTTCGCAAATGCTTTACGACTTCGGCAAAGTCGCAAGCCAGGTGCGCGCCGAAAACGCGGGCGTCGCCCAGCAGCAGGCCAACGTGCTGGTGAGCATCGACACTATCGCCCACGATACCGCCATCGCTATGGTGCAGGTGCAGACCTGGCAGCAGATGGTCGAGACCGCTAAAGAACAGCTGGACGCCCTGACCTCCATCGGCACACTGACGAAGCTGCGTAATGACGAAGGCGCCACGTCGCTCTCTGACGTGGTGCAGACCGATGCCCGTATCGAAGGCGCGCGAGCGCAGCTGATGCAGTATCAGGCCAGCCTCGACAGCTCACGCGCCACGCTGATGAGCATGCTGGGCTGGGACGGCCTGAACGCGGTCAGCAATGAATTTCCGCAAAGTCTGGCCCGCAGCTGCGATATTGCCGAGCCGGACGATCGCCTGGTGCCCTCGGTTTTAGCGGCCTGGGCGCAGGCCAACGTCGCGCAGGCCAATCTCGACTATGCCAACGCGCAGATGACCCCTACCGTCTCGCTGGAGCCGGAAGTCCGCCACTATCTTAACGACCGCTACTCAGGCAACGAAACGCGGGACCGCACCCAGTACTCCGCGTGGGTAAAAGTGCAGATGCCGCTCTATCAGGGCGGCGGCCTCACCGCCCGGCGTAACGCCGCCGGACACGCGGTGGAATCGGCCCAGTCCACCATTCAGCGCACCCGTCTTGAGGTGCGGCAAAAACTGCTGGAAGCGCGCAGCCAGGTGATGAGCCTGATGAGCACGCTTCAGATCCAGGGCCGCCAGGAAGCACTCAGCGCCCGTACCCGCGAGCTGTATCAGCAGCAGTATCTCGATCTTGGTTCCCGCCCGCTGCTCGACGTGCTCAACGCCGAGCAGGAGGTGTATCAGGCGCGCTTTACCCAGCAGCAAACCGCCGGACAGCTCCGCCAGCTTCAGCTGAACTGTCTCTACCAAACCGGGCGCATACGTCAGGCGTTCGATCTTGAAAACCGCACCATCCAGACCGTGGAGATCCAGCCATGAAGCAACGCGATATTCCGCAGGGTGAAAACATGACGGATGAGGCGCTGGAGCAGTGGGCGCAGGCGTTTGGCTATGTGGCGACGCGCTATCGCGTTGCCTGCTCGCCAGGCTCGCTGATCGCGGGCGCGCCGTGGCTGAAAGGCAAACCGATGGTGCCCGCGCTGACGCAGCTCGCCCGTGAAGCCGGGCTGACGTTCCAGCTACTGACGGCCGATCAGCACGCCATCAACAGCTGGCGTCTGCCGGTGGTGGTAGAGCTAAACGACGGTAAAATCGGCGTGATCGACAATTTCGACGGCGAGGATACGCTTGAGGTCAGCTTTTTCGACGACAACACGCACACCAACCGCCTGTCGATGAGCGCGATGCTGCCTGCCATCCGCCACGTCATCGCCCTGCGTCCGCTGGCGGCGCTGAAGGACAGCCGCGTGGACGCCTATATCTCAAAATACCGCCCGGACTGGCTCTACCGGCTGGTGATGCGCGACCTTCGCCCTTACAGCTGGGTGATGCTGGCGGCGCTGTTTATCAACGTGCTCTCCCTCTCCGGCATTGTCTTTTCCATGCAGGTGTATGACCGGGTGATCCCCGCCCAGTCCTACCCGACGCTCTACGTACTGACCATTGGGGTACTGATCGCCACGCTGTTTGGTTTTGTGCTGCGCGTGGCGCGCGGGCACATTATGGATCTGCTGGGCAAACGCTCGGATATGCGCGTCTCGGATCGGGTCTTCGGCCACGCGCTGCGGCTTCGCCACAGCGCCATTCCGCGCTCCACCGGCAGCTTTATCTCCCAGTTGCGCGAGCTGGAGCAGATCCGCGAGATGGTCACCTCCTCCACCATTTCCACCATCGTCGATCTGCCGTTCTTTATCCTGTTTGTGATTGTGCTGGCGATCATCGCCCCGCAGCTGGCGTGGATCGCCCCGGTGGCGGCGGTGATCATGGTCCTGCCTGGCCTGCTGCTGCAAAAGAAGCTGGCGGAGCTGGCGAAGCAGTCGGCGCATGAATCTACCCTGCGCAACGCGGTGCTGGTGGAGAGCGTGCAGGGGCTGGAGGACATCAAGCTGATGCAGGCGGAGAACCGCTTTTTGCAGCAGTGGAACAGCTATATCCAGATCACCGCCGAATCCGGCCTGCGCACCCGCGAACTGACGCAGAACCTGATCAGCTGGGGGATGACCATTCAGAGCCTGGTCTATGCCGGGGTGATCGTGGTGGGCGCGCCGATGGTGATCGACGGCACCTTAACCACCGGTTCGGTGGTGGCCGCCTCGATGCTCGCCTCACGGATGATCGCCCCGATGGCGACGCTGTGCGGCGTGCTGGCCCGCTGGCAGCAGGTGAAGGCGGCCAAAGAGGGGCTGGACAGCATTATGCAGCTGCCGACCGAGAACCAGCGCGAAGAGACGCCGATCCGCCAGGACGTGCTGCGCGGCCACTATCTTTTCGAGCAGGCGCAGTTCCGCTATCACCCGGAAGATCCCCGCATGGCGCTGCGCATTAACCGCCTGGAGATCAAAGCGGGCGAAAAAGTGGCGATCCTCGGGCGCAACGGCGCGGGCAAATCAACCCTGTTGCAGGCGATGGCGGGCGGGATGGATCTGGCGGGCGGTGAACTGCGGCTCGACAACCTCAGCCTGCCGCATCTGGACGTGGCTGACGTGCGGAGAAACGTCGGCTTTATGACCCAAAACGCCCGGCTGTTTTACGGCACCCTGCGCGAGAACATCACGCTCGGCATGCCGCGCGCCACCGATGAAGAGATCTTCGAGGTGCTGGAGATGTGCGGCGCGGCCAGCTTTGTGCAGAAGCTGCCAAAGGGGCTGGATTACCCGATTATGGAGAACGGCGTCGGGCTGTCCGGCGGGCAGCGGCAGTCTATTCTGCTGGCGCGGATGCTGCTGCGCGACCCGAATATCGTGCTGATGGATGAACCGACCGCCTCCCTTGATGAACATACCGAGCGGGAATTTATTCAACGTCTCGGGGCGTGGCTCGGCAACCGCACGCTGGTTGTCGCGACCCACCGCGTGCCGGTACTGGAGCTGGTGGAGCGCGTGGTGGTACTCAAAGATGGCATGCTGGTGATGGACGCGCCAAAAGCGCAGGCGCTGAACAACAGCCGTATGCAGCAACAGCAGCAGGCAACCGGACGGGAGTGGAATAATGAAAATCAATCAGCGTGACGTTGCCGCAGTAGAAGATCTGGATAACGCGCTCGACTCCGAGAGCGGTTATACCGGTGCCCGGCGCATCGTTTTCTTCTCCCTGCTGATGTTTGTGGTGCTCGGCGTCTGGGCGTGGCTCGGGGTGCTGGATGAAGTCTCAACCGGCACCGGAAAAGTGATCCCCAGTTCACGCGAGCAGGTATTGCAGTCGCTGGATGGGGGGATCCTCACCGAGCTGAACGTACACGAAGGGGATCAGGTGCAGGCCGGACAGGTGCTGGCGCGGCTGGATCCTACCCGCTCGGAATCTAACGTCGGCGAAAGCGCGGCGCGTTACCGCGCGTCGCTGGCCTCCAGCGTGCGCCTGTACGCCGAGGTGAACGATCTCCCGCTGAAATTCCCGCCTTCCCTGGCGAAATGGACCGACCTGACCGCCGCAGAAACGCGGCTTTACAACTCTCGCCGCGCCCAGCTGGAGGATACGCAGCGTGAACTCCGCTCCGCGTTAGCGCTCGCCAATAAAGAACTGGCGATCACTCAACGGCTGGTGAAAACCGGTGCCGCCAGCCACGTGGAAGTGCTACGCCTGCAACGGCAGAAAAGCGACCTGGAGCTGAAGCTCACCGACGTACGTTCCCAGTATTACGTGCAGGCCCGTGAAGCGCTGTCGAAGGCCAACGCCGAGGTGGATATGGTGTCAGCGATCCTGAAAGGCCGCGAGGATTCCGTTACCCGCCTGACGGTGAAGTCGCCGGTGCGCGGGATCGTGAAAAACATCAAGGTGACCACCATCGGCGGCGTCATACCGCCCAACGGCGAGTTAATGGAAATTGTGCCGGTGGACGATCACCTGCTGATTGAAACTCGCCTCTCGCCCCGGGATATCGCCTTTATCCATCCTAATCAGGAGGCGCTGGTGAAAATCACCGCCTACGATTACGCGATTTACGGCGGGCTGCACGGAGTGGTGGAGACCATTTCGCCGGACACCATTCAGGACGAAGCGAAGCCGGAGGTGTTCTACTACCGTGTATTCATTCGCACCAGCCAGGATTATCTGGTGAACAAGGCGGGCAGGCACTTTTCGATTGTGCCGGGGATGATTGCGACGGTGGATATTAAGACCGGGGAGAAAACGGTGCTGGATTATCTGATTAAGCCGTTTAACCGGGCGAAGGAGGCGCTGAGGGAGCGGTAGTCAAACGCCGGGTGGCGGCTTCGCCTTACCCGGCCTACACCGCTGTTCCGAGTGATGAGGATCCAACACACCTAACATGATCTCCATCACCAATCTGCTATAGTAGCCCAAATTCATTTTTCAGGAAGAAATCATGCGCCAACGAACCATTGTCTGCCCCATCATCCAGAATGACGGAGCCTACCTGCTATGTAAAATGGCCGACGATCGCGGTGTATTCCCCGGTCAGTGGGCACTCTGCGGTGGTGGAATGGAACCAGGCGAAACCATGGAACAGGCGCTGCGCCGTGAAGTCCGTGAGGAGCTGGGCGACGCGCTGGACATTATCGACGTCAAGCCCTGGGCTTTTCGCGATGACATCAGGGTCAAAACTTACGCCGATGGTACCACCGAGGAAATTTATATGATTTATCTGATCTTCGACTGCATCAGCGCCAATCGGGATGTTACGTTTAACGACGAGTTTCAGGAGATCGCCTGGGTTTATCCGGAATCGTTAAGAGAGCTGGATCTCAACGAGGCCACGCGCATTACCTTTACGCAAAAGGGCCTTCTTTAATCGCCCACTGCCCCGGCGTTTTACCGGTCCACGTTCTGAAAACTTCAATAAATGCGCTGACGCTGCTGTATCCGCACGAGAGCGCAATCCACCCCACCGGCTTCCCCGCCGCCAGCCACTCCATCGCCTGCATGACGCGCGCCAGCTGGCGCCAGTTGACGAAGTTCATCCCCGTCTCCGCGCTAAACCGCCGGTTGAATGTACGTACGCTCATCCCGGCACGGCTGGCATGGCTTTCCACCGTCTGATTATCATCGACGGATTGCAGCAGTTTCCTGACCACATTTTTCAGCCGGGGATCGGTCGGTACGGGCAGATAAAAGCGGACCTGAGACGCCAGAGCCAACTCCTCCAGCAGCAGGATGAGCTTTCGGGGATCGTATTCACTCCCGGCAACGCTTAAACGGGAAAACAGTGCATCGGTAAAATCGTCCGACTCGAAAAGCGTGGCCTCTTCCGGAAGCCCTTCACAATGGGCAGGGTCAAGATAGACAGCGCAACCTTCAATCGCACTTTCCGAAAAGGCAGCGTGCTGCTGACCAGGCGGGATCCAGCCGATATGTTTTGCGGGTACCACCGAACGCCCCAGCGGCGTCTCAATCACCAGCAGCCCCGCAGCAATGCGCCAGAGCTGGCCGGCATGATGGCTGTGCCACGGGGTGTGATAGCCGCCGGGATGAACAAGCCTCTCAGTTGTCAGCATGAATTTGACCGAAAATCGTTATTCTTCGACTTATTACAGAAACTACGCCTTATGCTGTCAAGGATAATAGCGGCTCAACATCACGAGGAGCTAAAATGACCATCATTACATCCCTGATAAACCAGCCCGACAACACCGCGCAGCGCGAGCAAATGGCCTGTCTGTTAACCCGCTTATTCAATGGCAATGTAGATCCGGCAGAGGTGTTTACGCCCGATTACCAGCAGGTTACGGACGGTCACATGCTTGATTATCAGGGATTTATGAAACACCTGAACCATGTGCGTGCGCAGATCCGCGAGATTACGTTTACCGTGGAAGCGTTATGTTGCCATAACGAATGTGTGGCAGACCGGCACAGAGTGGCCGTGACATATCCGGATGGTCGCCAGGCAGAATTAGAGGTGTATATGTTTGCCACGCTGCGCGAGGGGAAAATTTGTCGGATCCATGAAGTCACACAGGCGCCAGACGGCGATGCATTTGACCGCACCCTCGCCCACGCCATGCAATAACCTTACCCTACACGGGAACAGCGCATAACGGCATCTGCCATTATGCGCATCCGCTTACAGGGAAATTTTCAGACGTCGAACCGCTTCTTTAAGCTGCTCATCCGTTGGGGTAACGAAAGACATGCGCAGCGTGGTGTGGTCCGGCTCGTTGCAGTAGAAGAACTCACCCGGCACAAACACGACGCCGTTGCTCAACGTTTTTTCCAGCCATTTCGTCGTATTGATGCCGTTATTCATTTTCGCCCACAGGAACATGCCGCCCTTTGGCTTGTGGAACGACATCACATCGCCCAGCTCCGCTTCCAGTTCACTGGCAAAGGTCTGGTATTTCTGGCGATAGGCTTCGCGGATCATTTTAATCTGATTCGCCAGACGACCGGTTTTCAGATATTCGTACGTCATCAGCTGCGACAGCGTGCTGGTGTGCAGATCGGTGGTTTGCTTGAGGTTCACCACCGCACGCTTCAGCCACTCCGGCACCAGCACCCAGCCCACGCGGGTGCCCGGCGCGAGGATTTTAGAGAAGGTGGAGGTGTACACCACGTTATCCTCATTGCCGATATCTTTGGCATGAGCAATCAGCGGGCGGAACGCTTCCTCGGTATAGTTGATTTCGCTGTACGGATCGTCTTCGATAATCACGAAGTCATAGCGCTTCGATAATTCCACCAGCTGTTTACGACGCGCCTCGGAGAGCGTCACGCCGCCCGGGTTACCAAAGGTTGGCACGATATAAACCGCTTTGATGGTTTTGGTTGCCACCAGCGCTTCAAGTTCATCCACTTTCATGCCGTCGCCGTCGGTGCCGACGGATTCAAAATTCGCCTGTGCCAGGCCAAAGACCTGCAACGCGGCGAGGTAGGTCGGACGCTCAACGACGACCGTATCGCCCGGGTTAATTAACGCACGTGCCAGCACGTCAAGCGACTGTTGAGAGCCGGATGTAATGACCACGTCATCGGCTTTACAGGCGATGCCGCGACCTTCACAGATGCGTTGGATCTCTTCGCGCAGCCCCGGGACGCCTTCCGTCAGGCCGTACTGGAACGCTTCGCCAAAATGCTGAGACAGCACGGCATCAGCGGCAATTTTTAAACCTTCATGATCGAACAGATCCGGGTTTGGAATACCGCCCCCCAGCGAAATCACGCCTGCCATTTTGCTATGTTTTAATAATTCACGGATGGCAGAGGATTGCAGGCCCTGCGCGCTGCTGGCGAGTTTGTTTGCAGACATTCTTTACTTACCTTCTTTTTTTATATTGTGCCCAATCTTAGCAGAATATGGGCAATAAATTCCGTTAGCTTAGGCAGCGGACGCAAATCCTGGCGCCACAATAAATGCACCGGCCTCGGCGCGGGCGTAAACGCTTCCAGAACCCGAACCAGCCTGCCGTTTGCCAGCTCTTCAGCCACCAGCACTTCCGGTTGCAGCAATAGTCCTGCCCCGGCTCGCGCCGCCATGCGTAAGCCGTAGCCGTCATTGCATCGTAAGACGGCATCACGCTTCCAGCGCACCTCGCCTTCCACACCGGGCAGCCGCCACTCGTTACGCGCCGTCCATACCGTGTGCGACAGACACAGGTGATCCACCAGATCGGCTGGCGTTTGCGGCGTACCGTGACGCGCCAGATATTCCGGCGCGGCGCAGATCGTCATGTTGTAGGGACACAGGTATTTCGCCACCAGATCCTCATTTCGGATCTCCCCGATGCGAATGGCCAGATCGACCCCTTCCTCCACCAGATCCACCATTCGGTTGGTGAGATCCAGTTCGATGCGCACTTGCGGGTAGCGCTGTAAAAACGTGGCCGTCAGAGGCGCGATAACACAGCCGCCAAACGAGGTGGGTCCCGTCACGCGCAGGGTGCCGGCGGGCGTGGCTCGCAGACGTTCAACTGCGTTTTCAGCAATCGAGACCTGCTCCAGCACGCGCCTGGCCTCTTCGAAATAAACGCGTCCGGCGTCGGTCAGGCTCTGGCGACGGGTGTTGCGTTCCAGTAGCCGCGTGCCGAGCTGCGATTCCAGCAACGCAATATACTTCCCGACCATCACCGCCGACATCTCCAGCCGGGCCGCCGCGCCGGTGAAGCTGCCGCTTTCCACCACCGCGATGAACGTCTCCATCCCGCGAAGCTTATCCATATTCCAAACCTCTGGTTAGTAATCTTCTAACGTTAGCCCAGTTTATCTGAGTTTTTATTTATTAAAGAATGAAGACTCACAACATAAGGAGTCTGCTATGAAAATCGTCATTATTGGTGCCAGCGGTACGGTCGGTCGTGCAGTCACAGAAGAGTTAAGCCAACGCCACGAGACGATCCGCGTGGGTCGCACGCAGGGCGAGCATCAGGTGGATATCACCTCGCAGGCGAGCGTACAGGCGCTGTTCGAAAAGATCGGCCCGGTGGATGCGATTGTCTCCGCTAGCGGTGGGGTACACTTCGGCCCGCTCGCAACCATGACCGACGGCGAGTTCAACCGGGGCTTGCAGGATAAGCTACTGGGGCAGGTTCGTCTGGCGCTGACCGGCCAGCACTTCCTGAACGAAGGCGGCTCGATCACGCTGATAAGCGGGATTGTGGCGCACGAACCGATTGCTCAGGGCGTCAATGCCACCACCGTAAACGCGGCGCTGGAGGGGTTTGTGCGCGCCGCGGCCTGTGAACTGCCGCGCGGGATCCGCATTAACCTGATCAGCCCGACGGTGCTGACGGAATCCGTCGAAGCATATGATGGCTTCTTCCCGGGCTTTGAAAGCGTTCCCGCTGCGACCGTTGCGCAGGCCTACCGCCGCAGCGTGGAAGGGGTGCAGAGCGGGCGGGTATATAAAGTGGGTTACTGAGCCTTACGGGCGGCGATCAGCACCAGCATCGGGCGTTCCGCCTCTTCGGCCAGCGCGGGCCAGGCGTCAACCTGCGCCTGCGTTGGTCCCCACTCATTGACTTCACTTATCGTCAATCCGACCTTGATCAGCGCGTTAAGCGTGGTACCCAGCGTGCGGTGGTATTTGATTACCCCCTCTGCCAGCCAGTTGCTGACGCGCTTGCCTTCGTCCTGATAATGGTTCACGCCCCAGAACCGCTCACCGTTGTCGTCGGTGAGCCAGCCCTGACGGGTGGCGCAGGTATAAATCGGGTGCTCCATCGAGAAAACCAGGCTGCCGCCGGGTTTAAGCGCACGCTGCACCCTGGCGAATAACGCGTCCAGTTCCGGCAGATAGTGCAGCGCCAGCGAGCTGTAGACCAGATCGAGACTGTTTTCGCGAAGCTGAAGAGATTCCAGATCGCTACGCTGATAGTGGATCTGCGTGTCATCCGTCAGTTCTGCCGCGCGGGCGAGCATCTTTTCAGAGATATCGACGCCCGTGACGTCGCAAGCGCCCAGCTCGCGCGCCACGCGGCAGAACCAGCCGTAGCCGCACCCAAGATCGATAACTGATGTGCCGGTTAAATCCGGCAGCATCGCCTTAAGCGCAGGCCACTCCGGCGCGCCGTCCAGCCCCTGCACGGAGCGCGGAAGCTGGGCGTAGCCTTCGAAAAACGCCGGATTGTCGTAGATGTTTTGTGCCATAACGGACTCCTTTATCGCAACAGTGGCGAGGGTAAAGCACCCCTCGCCCGTTGACAACGTATCCGTCTTATAAATCACAGCCTGCGCCGGATTTTCTCCACCATGGCTGTGGTTGAGATCCCGTAGCGGTCATGGAGGGTGGGCAACGCGCCCGCATCAAGGAACGCGTCCGGCAGCGCGACGGTATCGAAATCCACGTTCACGCGGTTGCGCATCAACAGCGACGCGACGGCTTCGCACAACCCGCCTACGTTGCTGTGGTTTTCCGCCACGATGACCAGCCGTCCCGGCTTCGCCGCCTGCGCCAGGATCGTCTCTTCGTCCAGCGGCTTAATGGTGGGCGAGTGCAGCACCGCCACGCTGACGTTATCCTTACGCAGCTGCTTCGCCGCCTCCAGCGCACGCATGGTCATCAGGCCTGAGGCGACGATCAGGACATCGTTCCCCTCTTCCAGCAGCGCAGCTTTGCCAATCTTAAACTGGTAGTTGTACTGGTCCAGCACCACCGGCACCTTGCCGCGCAGCAGGCGCATATAGACAGGGCCATCGTGCGCTGCCATCGCCGGCACCGCCTGTTCGGTGTCGATTGCGTCACAGGGATCGATAATCGTCATGCCCGGAATACCGCGCATAATCGCAATATCTTCCGTCGCCTGGTGGCTCGGCCCGTAACCGGTGGTTAGCCCCGGCAGCGCCGCGCAGATCTTCACGTTCAGGTGCTCTTCAGCAATCACCTGATGGATAAAATCGTAGGCGCGGCGGGTGGCGAAGACGGCATAGGTGGTGGCGAAAGGAATAAAACCCTCTTTCGCCATGCCGCCCGCGGCCCCCATTAACAACTGCTCGGCCATGCCCATCTGAAAGAAGCGTTCCGGGTAGGCCTGAGCGAAAATATGCAGATCGGTGTACTTCGACAGATCCGCAGTCATGCCTACGACCTCCGGTCGCTGTTCCGCCAGCTTCACCAGCGCTTGGCCGAACGGTGCGGCTCGCGTCTCCTGGCCCTCTTCCGCGATAGAGGCAATCATCGCCGACGTGGTTAAACGCGGTTTTTTCTCCGTGGTCTGGCTCATTACAGCACTCCTTCAGGTTTGTTGGCATCCAGCACAGCGAGTGCCTTTTGCCACTCGTCAGCATCCACGCGAATAAAATGGTTCTTGTCACGCTTTTCGAGGAACGGCACGCCCTTGCCCATCAGCGTGTCGCACAAAATGACGCGCGGCTGGTTTTCCGGGTAGCGTTTGGCGTTATCAAACGCCGTTACCAGTGAAGGGACATCGTTGCCGTTGACGCGCTGCACGTACCAGCCGAAGGAGGTCCATTTATCTTCCAGCGGCTCAAAGCCGAGGATCGCGTGCGAGTTGCCATCCGCCTGCTGGCGGTTAATGTCCACCAGCACGATCAGGTTCGACAGGCCGTGATGTGCCGCCGACATCGCAGCTTCCCAGGTTGACCCTTCGTCCAGCTCGCCGTCCGACATGGAGTTAACGACCCATGCCGCGCTCTGCTTGCGCTTCAGCCCCAGCGCCATGCCAACGCCAATGCTTAAGCCCTGCCCCAGCGAACCGCCGGAGATCTCCATGCCCGGCGTGTAGGTTGCCATGCCGGACATCGGCAGGCGGCTGTCGTCCGCGCCGTAGGTCTCCAGCTCCTCTTCAGGAACGATCCCCGCTTCAATCAGGGCGGCGTAACAGGCAATGGCGTAGTGGCCGTGAGAGAGCAAAAAACGGTCACGCCCCTCCCACTCCGGCTCGCCCGGCTTAAGGTTCATCCCGTGGGCAAACGCGGTGGCCAGCACATCGGCATAGCCCAGCGCCTGCCCGATGTAGCCCTGCCCCTGCACTTCGCCCATGCGCAGCGCGTAGCGGCGAATGCGCCAGGCCGCGGCGGCAACCTGTTGAACTGTGGTATCCGTCATCGTCGTATCTCCTTAATGGATCAGCATCCCACCGTTCACGTCGAGCGTGATACCGGTGGAGTAAGAAGAGAGGTCGCTGCCGAGGAACAGCGCGGCGCGGGCAATATCCTGCGCGTCTCCGAGGCGGTTAAGCGGAATGCCCGCCAGAATGGACGTTTTCATCTCATCGCTCAGCTTGCCTGCGGTAATGTCCGTCTGGATAAGACCCGGCGTGATGCAGTTTACGCGCACATTGTCGGGCCCCAGCTCACGCGCCATGGCTTTTGCCAGCCCCAGCACACCCGCTTTTGCAGCGCTGTAGTGTGGGCCGCCAAAGATGCCGCCGCCGCGCTGGGCCGATACCGATGAAATGCAGACGATGCTGCCCGACTTTTGCGCGCGCATAGTGGGAATAACCGCCTGGGACATTAGCAGCGTGCCGCGCAGGCTGACGTCAAGCACCGCATCGTAATTTTCGCGTTTGATATCCATCAGCTTGATCGGCTGAGTTATGCCGGCGTTATTCACCAGAATATCGATGCGCCCGTATTTCCCCAGCACCTGCTCAATGGCGGCATTAACCTGTAATTCATTGCTGACGTTCGCCGCAAGGCCCAGATGTTCGTCGCCCAGGCTCGCGGCGGCAGCCCGGCTGGCTTCAGCGTTTAAATCGATAATCACCACTTTCGCACCCTGTTCAGCATATAATTTCGCCGTAGCGAAACCCAAACCGCGTACGGAAGCCGCGCCGGTAATAACGGCGACTTTATTTTTCAGTAGCATACATTTACTCCATTCGGACAAGAGAGATTTAATGTTTTATTTCGGTTCTTCCAGCAGCATAATCATAATTAAGCCAATGGCTGCGCAAATACCGAAATAAATAAACACGGAATTAAAACTACCTGTTTTATCCAGCAGATAACCTGCCAGCATCGGGGAAACAAATCCGCCGAGATTACCGCCGCTATTGATAATGGACGCGGCAATCGGATAGGTTTTACTGTCCGCAACAGCCATTCCATAAGCCGTAAAAGCGGGCCAGCCGATATTCAGACAGAGGCCGACAAAAAATAACCCGACGCAAACCGCGACGGTGCTTTGCGGAATATTCAGCATAATAACCATCATTAAAACGGTGCTGATGGCGGTAAACATCATGGTCGGTTTACGTCGGCGGCCGAGCAGTTTGTCGGAGACGTAGCCGCCAAAAATCGCACCGATAAATCCACCGATGCACGGCATGCTGGCGACCAGCCCCATGCTCATAAACGTAAAGCCTTTCTCTTTCACCAGATAGAGCGGGATCCACGTCAACAGTCCGTACAGCACGCTGACCATCATAAAATAGGCCAGGCAGTCGCCGAGAATATTCTTCGAGGTAAACAGCCCTTTCACCGTGCTTACCGGGGCTAATTCCCGCACGCGGATCAGCCGATCGAGGCGTGCAAAGCCTGGTGAAATCACGATATTTTCCCGTCTGGCGTCCGGGGTCTCCTGACCGGCGGTAATGGTCTCCAGCTCCGCTTTCGAGACGAATGCGCTCTCGGACGGCCTGGTGCGTACCAGCAGATACCACAGGACGGCAATGACCAGACCGGGGATCGCAAAGGAGAAGAAGACCCAGCGCCAGCCCCAGGTCATGGCGATCCACACTGCCAGCGGCGGCACGAGGATGGGCGCGAACATGGTGGCGGCGATGTAGACGCCCGTGGCAGTGGCCTTCTCCTTTGGCGGAAACCAGTTATTGATGGTGGAGGCCAGCCCGACCGGGCACAGCCCCTCTGTTAACCCCAGCCCCAGGCGGATACACTTCAGGCCCAGAACCGAGGTTGCGGTGCCCATCAGCCAGGTAAAGGCAGAGAAGCCGAATATCGACAGTGCCACCATGCCGCGAATTCCCTTTTTGGCAATAAAAAAGCCCGCAGGAATTTGGCTCAGGGCGTATCCCAAAAAAAACATGCTGGCGATGGCACCGGCTTCGAAATTATTGATATGAAATTCGTCAATGATAAACGGCAGTACTGCACCAATATTTGTTCGGTCAGCATAGTTAATGGCATAAACAATAAAAATTAATGCCAGCACAACGAAACGGTAATTGGTTTTTTTAGTCTTTATGTAGGGGACAGCTTGTTCTATACGAGACATAACTTACCTCATTATTCGAACACCGTGAGTCGTTTTATTATTGCGTTCAACGTCAATATATCGGCTCACCCATGAAACGCCATTCAATAAAGCTCATTTATTGCTGAGATAAATTTGATTCGCGATACAGCTCAAAAAAATAACATCGGGATAAAATTGCCCGCTCGCAGTCTCAATGTTATGTTTTTTATCAATTATCGTGTAAGGAGTAGGCCATGTCCGCGCAGGATCGCCAGACGTTATCGCTGCCCTCGCTCAGAAATTTGCAGGCGTTTATCGCCGTTGCTAACGCCCTGAGCATCCATCAGGCGGCGGAACAGCTCAACGTCACGCCTTCGGCGGTAAGCCACCAAATCGCGTCGCTGGAATCGTGGCTGGGCAAGAAATTATTTATCCGCAGCGGCAAAGGGGTTCAACTCACCCCGACGGGAGAAAAATATCTGCGGGAGGTCTCGGCGGCGATGAGCGCCATCGGGCGCGCCACCGATCAAATCGTGAAAGAAAAAGACAATGCTGTGCTTCGCGTGCACTCTTCCCCCACCTTCGGGCTGTCCTGGCTGTTGCGCCGTCTGGGCAGATTCCGCGCCGAATATCCTGATATCACCATCAATCTCACCTGCTCCTATGAGAACCTACAGTTCGCCAGAGATAATATCGACATTGATATCCGTCACGGTATTCCGGACTGGGACGCCTACCGGGTGATGACCATTAAAAACGACACGCTGGTGGTATTGGCCTCGCCGGACTATGCAGAAGAGCATCCCATCAGCACGCCCGCCGATCTGCTGCAACAATCGCTTATCTCGTCCACCAGCACTCTGGTGAACTGGGAGAAATGGTTCGCCTGGCACAATATCGACAGGCCCTGGCTTAATTTCAGCCTCAGCTTCGACCGCTCCTACATGAGCTTTGAAGCGGCGCGCATGGGGCTTGGGTTTATTCTGGAGAGCAAAATGATGGCTACCGATCACCTGAAGGATGGCTCGCTGGTGCAGGTGCTGCCTGATGAAATGGGTATCGCCATCAACGCGCACCATCTGGTGATGCCGCACATGAACGAACGCGCGTGGAAGATCCAGCAGTTCGTCGAGTGGATTGACCGTGAGTTGCGATTGTCGGGGTATCACCTGTAGCGATACCCCAACGTGGCGTCAGGCGACCGTGCCCCAGACCAGATTCCCCTTGTGGAACGTCGCGGTGCGCGGAGAAATGCGCGCCACCGCCTCGGCGGAACAGGAGGCATCCACCAGCACGAAGCTGGCGTCGTCCTGCGCTTTAGGCCACACGCGCTCACCTTTGTCGTTCAGCGGCAGCACGTCGCCGGTGGCGATGCCCAGCGCCCGCGAAAGCGTCTGTTCGTTCGGGCGAATATAGAGCTGGGCGTAGAGGTTGGCTTTCTCCAGCATGTCCCCCAGACCGTACGGGGACCAGTGGTCAATCACGCTGTCGGTACCGGTCATGACAAACACGCCTTTATCACGCAGCTGCTTCAGCGGCATGTGCAGGGTGCCAATCGGCACGGTCGAGGCGATGGTCACCTGCTGCGCCGCCATGCGGGTGGCGATCTCATCCACCTGCTGTTCGTTAAGCGTCGCCAGCGCGAAGGCGTGGCTGATGGTCAGCTTCCCCTTCAGCTCCGGCGTTTTCTCCACGGTTTCTACCATGTAGTTCACCGCCGCCACGCCCGCCGGGCTGGTTTCGTGCAGATGGATATCCACCCCTTTGTCATAATCCAGCGCAATCTGGAACATGGTGTCGAGGGATTTCTCCATCGCGCCGTCGACACTGGTTGGGTCCAGCCCGCCCACGTAGTGCGCTCCGGCCTGCATCGCCTCGCGCATCAGCTTTTCAGAGTTGGAGAGCAGCAGACCGTGCTGCGGGAAGGCAACGATTTCACAGTCAAAACCTGGCTTACGGCGCGCCAGTACCGCCTGCAAATTTTCCAGGTTTTTCAGGCCGGAAACCGGCTCTATGTTGCAGTGGCTGCGGGCGATGGTGGACCCTTTGGACTGGATCAGGTCGATCAGCTTTTCGGCGCGTTCTTGCGTGTAAGGCTGTAATTCCGGCAGCAGCTTCTGCTCCAGGCGGATCATGTCCTGAATAGTGGTACCCGCCGGACGGTTCAGGGAGCGCCACGGGCCGCCATAGAAGGTTTTGTCCAGATGGATGTGCATGTCGCGCATCGCCGGGAGCATCAGCTTTTTGCCCGCATCGAAGTGCGGCAGGGCCGCATCGGCGTGGCTGTTGTTATCGCGCAGGGCGACGATTTTCCCGTCTTTTATCTCAAGCGTTTTCAGCTCGGTGCGGGTACTTGTCACCACGCTGCCGTCGAAGTTAAACCCGGCTTCCAGCAGCACGTTGTCGAGATAGTAATGTTTTGCGGTGATGTTCATCGGTTTACCCGTCTCGCAGGTTGCCTTAGCAGAATCGGCAGCATACGCGACGGAACCCGTGGCGCCAAAAAGCGCGCAGGCGGTAACCATTTTACCGCTCTGGCTAATAAACTCGCGGCGGCTTTTATTCTCACTCATCTTATCTTCCTTCGTTAACAATGTGGGTACCCGTTTCACCGCGCAGCGCTGCGGGCAGGCAGTCCGGCGAGGTGATGATCACGCGCCTGCCGCCATGGCGTAAAAATTCCAGCGAAGCGACGATTTTTGGCAACATGCTGCCCGCCGGGAAGTGGCCTTCATCCCTGTAGCGCGTCATCTGCGCCACGTTGACGGTATCCAGCGCCTGCTGGTTCGGCTTGCCGAAGTTCACGCACACTTTCTCCACGCCGGTGGTGATCACCAGCACGTCGGCGCCGATCTCGCGCGCCAGCAGCGCGGTGGAGAGATCTTTATCTATCACCGCGTCCACGCTCTGATAATCGCCCTGGTCACTGCGCACCACAGGAATGCCTCCGCCGCCTGCGCCGATCACCACAAATCCTTTCTGCGTCAGCGCCTTGATGGCATCCGCCTCGACAATGCGCCGCGGCTGCGGTGAAGCTACCACGCGGCGATAGCCCCGGCCTGAATCCTCGACAAAATGCCAGTCCAGGTGCGCAAGTTGCAGTTCGTCGCGCTGCGCCTCGCTGAAGAACGCGCCGATGGGTTTCGTCGGGTGCATAAAGCCAGGATCATTTTTATCCACCTCCACCTGCGTGACGACCGTGACCGCTTTTTGTTCCCCGCGCGCCGCCAGGCGGTTGTTGAGCGCCTGCTGGATCAGGTAGCCGATGCCGCCCTGGGTATCCGCCACGCAGTTTGCCAGCGGGGTCAGCGGCAGCCCTTCCCGCTCGTGGGCGATCTCGGCGCGGCGCAGATCCAGCCCCACCTGCGGGCCATTGCCGTGGGTGAGCACGATGTCATAGTCCGAGGCCAGCATTTCGAGCACCGACTCAGCCACCGCTTTGACCGCCTGCGCCTGATGCTCAATCGACTGGCTGGCGTTGTCTTTGATAATGCTGTTGCCGCCGATGGCAACGACCATAAGCTCTTTCATTTTGTTTCCTTTAGAAGGTGCGTTCTGGCACCCTCACCCTGGCCCTCTCCCACTGGGAGAGGGGGATTAACAGAGATATCGAGAACATGCTTCACCACAAACATCCCGCCCATCATCAGGTAGGCCGTGACGAACATCAGGGAACTGCCCTCGGCAAAGCCCACCACCGGCGCGTGGATCACGCCAAACAGCGCCAGCAGCGCGCCACCGGCCGCCGCGACGGCCCCGCGCAGCGGTTTGTTGATGATGGCGAAGATGGCGATACAGCCCCAGAGCATGCTGGCGAGCGGCGCGCCGTTGCCGAGATGCATCAGGCCTTCGTAGTAGATCCCCTTGCTGTGCAGCACGTCGGTGCCAATTTTCGCCGCGCTGGTCCCCGCCGCGCTCATCACGCTGTTCATCATGGTCAGCGCCCAGTTGGCAATCCACGGGAACAGGCAGATGAAGATGACGGGCACCTCCACTTTCGGGGTTTCCCTCACCACCTGGTTGGCGGTGACGACGCCGATAAACACCAGAATCGGCACGATGGCGGTCATCGGTATGATGGCGAGCATAAAGGCCCCCAGTCCGAACAGCGGCACGATGAACATGGTCACGCCGGACGCCAGGGTGTAGCCGATGCTGGCGCCCATCGCTTTCCAGCCAGGATGGCCGACGTAGACCGTGACCGGGAACGGATTGCCCATCAGGCAGCCGAGCATGGAGGCCAGACCGTTCGCCAGCATTACCTTGCGGGTCGGGTATTCATCCCCCGCCGCATGGGCGCTTTCGATGTTCTCCAGGTCAAAGATGTAGTTCGCCAGCCCCAGCGGTACGGCGGACGCCAGATACGGCAGTGCGTGCGGCAGCCCCTGCATAAAGCTGTCCACATGCACTTCCGGCGGGTTAAAGCCGAAGGATGACATGGACGCTTTAATGGCATCCGGGCTTTGCAGGCCGGAGATCCACGCAAGCAGAGTACCGGCAATCAACAGCAGCAGGCCGGTCGGGATGCGGGCGAAAATCGGCTTTTTACCGAACCAGTTAATGAAGATCAGCAGCAGGACGATAAACGACACGGTCGGCGCTTCGAACGCCTGCAACATCGGGTTCATCGCCAGCAGGAGCAGGCCAAGACCGGACAGGCACGACAGCAGCACGGTACGCGGGATCATCTTGCGGATGCTTTCCCCCAGGAAGGAACCGCCCGCGAGGATCATCGCTTCCACAAAGCACCACACCAGGCCAATCTGAATCGCGAAATCCGCATCGCCGGTTTGCTGGTAAACCGGCATTAAGACCAGGAAGGTCACGGTAAAAATCGACGGCGCGCTCGGGCCGGACGGCAGCGCGGTGACGTCCGTTCGTCCGGTGGCGCGCGCCATTTGCAGGCCAAACCACGTATAGCAAAGACTCGCCACCAGCACCGCCAGCCCGAAGGCTGGCGCGATGCGTCCATAAACAATCTCCTTCGGGATGCCGACGACAAAAATGAGCAACCCCATCATGGTCAGCAAATTGGTCAGGTTGTTGGTCATCAACCCGAAATAAGCTGCCCAGTCACCTCTTTTCCACTCCAGTTTCATGTTTTTCATGGATGCATACCTTATAGAACGTAGCGATCGCGGAAGGTTAACAGCGCCTTTTCAAAACAGCTAAACGGCGGGTGAACGATGCCCGCCCCAATCATGCCGATACCGGCGTCCTTATGGGCAATGGCGGTATTAATGACCGGCAGAATGCCACTGCCCGCGACCTTCGTGATGTCGATGGCGGACGGGATGCCCATAAACGACAGCAGCGGAATGGTGACGTTCGGGTTTTCGCCGAGAGTGATTTCGCGCATCTGGCGGGAGAAATCGATGGCTTCCTCCACCGTGCCGCCCACCAGCGCCACGATTGCCGGTGCCGTCGCCATCGCAAAGCCGCCGATGCCGTAGGTTTCGGTAATCGCGCTGTCGCCGATATCCAGCCCGGAGTCTTCCGGCTTATAGCCCGCGAACATCGGGCCGATCACCTGCTGCGCCGGGCCGGTGAACCACTGCCCCGGCAGGCCGGAGACGCGCAGGCCGAACTCGTAGCCGTTGCGCGCCATGGTGGTGACGACGGTGCTGTACTCAATGCCGTGGGCGGCATCCAGCGCGGCCTTACACATTGCCATCCACGTCGGACCGGAGAAGTAGTCGCTGCTGGCGACAAACTCGAACACTTCACGCTGCTGCGCCACCGGATAGCCCGCCTGGATCAGCCCCGGCGTCAGCGCCTGAATAAGCAGCGTGGTGCCCGCGTTGTTGCGGTTGTGGCACTCGTCGCCCATGTGCAGCGCCTGGGCCAGCATCAGTCGCAGGTCGATTTCGCCGATAATCTTCATCGCGTCGCGCAGCATTGGGCCGAGCACGTCGCGCATCCAGTTCAGGCGGTCGATCACGCTCTGATCGTTGGCCCCCATGCGCAGGATCTTCGCCATCTGCTCGCTGAGGTTGGTGAAGGCGCGGTTGCCGTAGGTTTTGTTCTCAACGATGTGCATAAACATCGACGCGGAGGTGACGCCCGCCATAGAGCCCACACAGTCGTGCTCGTGGCACGGCGAGAAGGTGATGTCGCCTGAAGCCGCCAGCCTTACGGCATCCTCCAGATCCGTCGCCAGCCCTTCAAACACCAGCGCGCCGGTAACCGCGCCCTTCATCGCCCCACACATGTTTTCCCAGGTAACAGGCGGACCGGCATGCAGAATGGTGGTGCGGGTCATGCCCGGCACCACGTTGATGGCCTGGTCATAGCCCACCAGCACCGGATGGGACTGAATAATGCGCTCAAGGGCAATGTTGTTCGCGGCGGCAATTTTCTCCGCCAGCGGTTTTTCCGCCAGCCGGTCCAGCGCGTCCACCACCTGCATATTGCCCTGCCCCGGCGGCGTCCAGTCGAGCTGGGTCACGGGAACGTGCTGTTTTTTGAGGTCGTCGCTGAACATCGCAATCCCGACGTTAATCACGTTCAGCGGCTGGTTGAATAAGGTCGTCATTATGCTCTCTCCCCTTTGCAGACAAATTCGCGTGCCAGTAATCCGGTATTGGTGCTGCTGCTGGCCCAGATGACGCCTGCGTCGGTCAGCAGCTGGCACTGCTGGGCCAGCGACTGCGGATCCTGATCGGTGCCGAGCACGTAGCCGAGAATTTCCAGCGGACGGTTGTCGGCTTTCGCGATTGCCTGTGCCTCTTTGATCGCCTCGATCATCATCCCCACCGGATCCTCGTGTGCGCCAAAGCCCAGCACGAAGTCCATCACGATGACGCCCACCTGCGGATCGCGCGCCTCCTGTAGCAGGCGGCTGATGCGGTTGGTCGGGTCGATCATCGGGTGTGGTTTGCCGTTGGTGAAATCGTCGTCACCGAAATCAAGGAAGGTGTGGGCCTGGCTGACGCTGATGTCCTTCAGACGCCTGGCCGGATCCGGCTGGATGTTGCTGTAAACATCGTCAAACTTCTCCAGCGCGGCAAACATCGCTTCGTCGCACAGGGTGCCGCCGCAGAACAGGCCGCGAATGTACTTCTGCCGCGGCGTCAGGCGGGCGCGCACCTCTTCGATCAGCGGCCAGTTGAGCGGATGTAAATCCAGGGAGTCTTTTTTAATGCCGGTAAGCAGCACCGCTTTCAGGGCCGCCTCTTTGGTGCCACGAGCAAACTGCAATCCGTCTTCATCGGCTGGTGATTCTTTGCGGCCCAGGAAGCACACAACCACAGGTTTGCGGCAGGCGCGTGCCCGGGCCAGCACTTTCTCTGCCACCGCGGGTGCAGGCGGTTTGGAGATGAGCGCTATCACCCGGGTCGCGTCGTCCGCCTCCAGCATGTCGATGGCGTCGAGCATCATCAGGCCGCCAATCTTCTCGCTGAGATCGCGCCCGCCGGTGCCGATCAGCTGCGACACGCCGCCGCCGAACTCGTGAATGCGCACGCTCAACTCCTGGCTACCGGTGCCGGAGGCGCCAACGATGCCAATCGGCCCGCGACGTACCGCGTTGGCAAAGCACAGCCCCGCGCCGTTGATAATGGCGGTGCCGCAGTCCGGCCCCATCATTAGCAATCCTTTGTCATGCGCCAGCTGCTTCAGCGCCAGCTCGTCGTCGAGCGACACATTATCGGAAAACAGCATCACGTTGAGATCGTTTTCCAGCGCCTGGCGCGCTTCGCGGGCGGCGAAGGTGCCGTTGACGGATATCACCGCAAGGTTGCTGTCCGGACGATGGGTTTTGGCGCTGGCAATCGTCGCGTAGCGTGCTTCATGGGAGCCAGCGCTCTCTTTACGCGTAAATAACGCTTCAATGGCGGCAAGGGTTTCCTCATTCGCCGCGTCGCCTTTAATAACGATCATCAGGTCGCCGTTTTTCGCGTCCGCTAATTCCGGCGTTAATAGCCCGAGGTTTTTTAATACCCCTTTGTTCATTTCCGTCGCCATCGCCACAAACGCCTGCTCGATGCCCGGCAATTTATTGGCTTTGGTGGAAACCGACATTAAGGAAACCGAATCGAAATACGTATTCTTTTTTATGACGATTTTGGTTGGCATTATTTTCACCTGTTTAAGATAAAAGGGGGCCGCCGTCGTGTTAAATGCACGTCGGTAACAATGCGTTTTTTGATTCACGGCCAGCCAGGGGAAGGCTGACCGAATGCGCTATGCGCCTGCTGCCAGCAGCAGGTCTGCGATCGCGTTGAAGCCTTTTTCCCGCGCCAGTTCGAGCGGGGTTTTGCCGTATTTATCAGTCATGTGCGGATTCGCGCCGTGATCCAGCAGCAGCTTCACAATTTCCTGCTGCTTTGCGCCGCCGTCGTTTAACACGATGGCCTCAAGCAGCGGCGTCCAGCCGACAAAATTGGTGTGGTTGACGTTAATGTCGGTTTTTTCCAGCAGCTCGCGCACGATTTCAACGTGCCCTTTTTCACTGGCAGGGGTAATGCCCACGCCGCCAAAGCGCGTCAGACGGTCGAGATCCGGATCCGCCGGAAGGACAATGCGCAGCAGGGTTAAATCATTGGTCAGGCAGCCGATCAGGAAGGGGTTAAAACAGGTCTGGTCCTGTTTATCAATATCCGCCCCGGCGGAAATTAAAAATTCCACACAGGCGTAATGCTTTTTCAGGCTGGCAATAATAATGGCGGTTCTTTTCTGTCGGTTGGTCGCGTTAATATCCACGCCTTTTTCCAGGCAGGCTTTTAGCGCGTCGATATTACCCTCTTCTGCCGCCAGCAAAAATTCTGTAACCAGTGCAGTTGCAGACATATTCAGACTCCCTATGTTTCACTTCTGATGACCTGAGAATAGCAACAGCCTGGTCATAAAAGAATCCGCTTAAAAATGATTCATCGACACGCAATTCATTGTTGAGTTAAATTCAACAGTCCGGCAAAAACGTGCGTCTGTGCAACCTTTTTCTTATGGTTTACCGCTTTTACGCGCCTCGGGCTGCATTATCCTTATGAATGAAAAAGCCTTACACAGCGCGGCCCTACGTAAAAATCCAGAACTGTGACCGACATCAACTATGATGTAACGCCGGTGTTAAAATATGTTCAAAACTGATGGTAACCAGGAGCCATAATATGAATTCCATCTTTACCGAAGAGAATTTGCTGGCCTTCACCACCGCGGCACGCTTTGGCAGTTTTAGCAAAGCGGCTGCCGAGCTGGGCGTGACCACTTCCGCCATCAGTTACACCATCAAACGTATGGAGACCGGGCTGGACGTGGTGCTGTTTGTACGCAACACGCGCAGCATTGAGCTGACCGAATCCGGTTTTTATTTTTATCGTAAAGCGACCGACCTGCTGAATGACTTTCATGCCATCAAGCGCGGGATTGATACCATTTCGCAGGGCATTGAGACGCGGGTGCGCATCTGCATTAATCAGCTTTTGTATACGCCACGCCATACCGCGCGTTTGCTCCAGGTGCTAAAAAAACAGTTTCCTACCTGCCAAATCACGGTGACGACCGAGGTGTATAACGGCGTCTGGGATTCCATCATCAATAATCAGGCCAACATCGCCATTGGCGCGCCGGATACGCTGCTGGATGGCGGAGGCATCGATTACACCGAGATAGGCGCGATCCGCTGGGTATTTGCCATCGCGCCCACGCATCCGCTGGCGTTCGCCCCGGAGCCCATTTCCGAAAGTCAGCTGCGTCTGTATCCCAATATCATGGTCGAGGACACCGCGCATACCATCAACAAGAAGGTCGGCTGGCTGCTTCACGGTCAGGAGGCGATTCTGGTACCGGACTTTAACACCAAGTGTCAGTGTCAGATCCTGGGGGAGGGTATTGGATTTTTACCGGAGTATATGACGCGTGAGGCGGTGGAGGACGGGCTGCTGGTAAAGCGGCGAATCAATAATCCGCGCCAGGACTCGCGCATGCTGCTCGCCACGCAGCATGCGGCGACCGGTCAGGTCACGCGCTGGATCAAACAGCAGTTTGGCCCCGAGGGCGCGCTGACCCGGATCTACAGTGATCTATTGTGGCGTACCTAGCTTTTCGTCTGAACCCAAAACGCGTGGATAAGACCCGGGAAGTAACCCAGGATGGTCAGAAGGATGTTCAGGATAAACGCCCAGCCCAGTCCCTTGCCAAGCAGCACGCCCAGCGGCGGGAGAATAATCGTAAAAACAACGCGCCAAAAACCCATAAATAACTCCGTGCAAGCTAACCAATTGAAAATTATAAAAGACACTTCTCTAAGCGTAGCCAGTTTACGGGTAACTGCCATTCGTCTCTCGCGCTTTTACCTGCCTTTACCCTCTTTACACTGGCTGAAACCCTGCCTTAAATGCTCTACTGTTCTGAAATTGACCGTAAGGAAACACAATGTCTCTTCCTCTTATTTCGCCGCAGCAGGCAAACGCGCTTATTGCTGAAGGCGCCAAACTTATCGATATTCGCGACCCCGACGAGTATGCCCGCGAGCATATTCCAGTGGCGCACTCCATTCCGCTGGATTCGTTACCCGGCGGGCTTAACGCAGCGCCGGGAGAAACGGTGATTTTCCACTGTCAGTCTGGCGCAAGAACCGCAAACAATGATGCTCGTCTTGCCCGGGCAGCGTCCCCTGCGAACGCCTTTGTGGTTGAGGGAGGCATTCAGGGCTGGAAGCAGGCCGGGCTGCTGACCGTTGAAGATAAATCGCAGCCGCTTCCGCTGATGCGTCAGGTACAGATCGCCGCCGGGCTGCTGATTCTCTGCGGCGTGGTGCTGGGTTACAGCGTCTCCAGCGGCTTTTTCCTGCTAAGCGGTTTTGTGGGCGCCGGGCTGCTGTTCGCCGGAGTGACAGGTTTTTGCGGTATGGCGCGACTGCTGAAAGTGATGCCGTGGAACCGCGTACCTGATAAGGGGTATCTGAAAGATTAGGCTGTACCCCGCCCCGGACGTGGGCTATGGTGAAGATCGTGACAATGATGAGGAGGTGCTATGTTTTCTGTCGGTGATTATGTCCAACCGCGTCAGGGCGGTCCGAAACTGAAAGTGCTCGAAGCAAATGGTGAAAACATTGTGGCCGTGCAGGCCAGCAATGAGCAGGGCGAGAAATATCACCTGAAAGTGGCGGACGTAGTTCTGTACTCCGAAGAAGGTGACTTTGGCGTCTGCTAAGTCAATAATCGGGCGGAATACACCGCCCGAATAATCATCAGATCAGGAAATCGTCCAGCGATTTACCGTTTGCCAGTGCGTTCGCAATTGGCTTTGGCGTACGTCCCTGACCGGTCCACGTTTTCTCTTCACCGTTCGCGTCGATGAAACGATATTTCGCCGCACGCGCTTTACGTTTTTTAGCCGGCTGGCCCGCATGAGCCAGTTCTCCGCCTAACAGATCGCTCGGGGAAATACCGTCTGCCTTCATCAGTTCCAGCAGAGCATTAATTTTATCCTGCTGTTCAGCGCGCTGGCGCTCTAATTCAGCCTGCTCGCTGCGTTTTTCTTCTGTGACAATCCGAACTTTTTCCAGCACTTCTTCCAGAACATCCATGGATAATTCACGCGCCAGCGCCCGGAGGGTACGGATATTATTAAGATTCTGTAACGTTAAAGCCATAATAATGAGAAACCTTTCTTCGTGTGTATAACATAAATCAGGCAACAGAATAATTGATTTTTGTTCTGATATCTACCCACTCTGTCGTTTTGACATTATTGTAAATGTTTTAGAATATCCCGTTAATATAACCCCGAATTACCTGTCAGTTTTAATGCGTAATATTCCGTCCTGCACCTGGTCAAAAATCCCTGTTTAATACCGTTCAAAAAACCGCCCGGCATCCTCCGAATAACAAACGTTATACGCTTGCTCAGATAAGCTAATAGTTTGATTTCGTTTAATAAAACGGTGAATGGGAAAGAAAATAACGACTCGCACAAAAAAACAGCCAACTTTAGAGAATTTTATGGACAAAGCGCCCATAAATAAAAATTAATCACTACTTGTTAGTTAAAAGCCAGAGGGATACGCTATACACTCAAAACAAACCAACCTAAAGCACTAAACGCCGCAGGTAAAAACGCCACTTTTTTGTCCTGTTCGAGGAGTTCAGACATGTTCTCACCGCAGTCTCGCCTGCGCCATGCGGTAGCGGATACGTTCGCGATGGTCGTTTACTGTTCCGTCGTAAACATGCTGATTGAAATTTTCCTGTCCGGAATGACCTTTGAGCAGTCCCTCTCATCGCGCCTGGTGGCCATTCCGGTGAATATCATGATTGCCTGGCCGTACGGCATGTATCGCGATGCGGTGATGCGTTTCGCCCGGCGTTTTAGCCCGGCAGGTTGGGTAAAAAACCTGGCGGACGTGCTGGCTTACGTGACGTTCCAGTCCCCGGTGTATGTGGTTATTTTGCTGACGGTGGGCGCAGACTGGCATCAAATCGCCGCCGCGGTAAGTTCAAATATCGTGGTATCTATGCTGATGGGTGCGGTGTACGGTTACTTCCTTGACTACTGCCGCCGCCTGTTTAAAGTCAGCCCTTACAGCCAGGCAAAAGCGTAAGATAAGGCGACTGGCTCATGCCAGTCGCTGATTTATTGTACGTCGCCAAACAGCCCTTTCAGGAAACGCTCCAGCGCCATACGCGAGCTGAAACCGTGCGGAATACCATAATGTTCATGCGTCTCGCCGCCTAAATAGAGCGGAAATTGCTGATAATGATCGCAGGTTTTAATATCCGAGGCGGGCTCAGCAAATGACAGGCTTCTGTCTTTGAGTGTCGGGTGAATAATGAGAGCAGTACGCCCCATTCTTGCTTCACGATTGACGTAAACATAATTCTCACCACGGCGATATCCGTACGCTTTTGATGTTACCTCATCCATGGTGAACCCTTCTTTTTCAAGAACGCGCGCCACCTCATCGGGTCGTAAATACATATCTTTTCCTCATTATCATACCTGCCGGGCAACCTTACAGTATTCAGCATTAGCAGGGCTTTCAGAATATTCCATAAACTGCCCGATAAGCCGTGACTCGCTTCAGACATTACATTTCTGGACTAAACTAAACGGGAACACAAATTATGGAGGATCGTATGTTTAACAGACCGAACCGAAACGATATTAACGACGACACCCAGGATATTCGTAACGATGTCAGCCAATTAGCGGACACGCTGGAAGCCGTATTGAAATCCTGGGGCTCTGACGCGAAGGACGAAGCAGATGCCGCGAAACGTAAGGCTCAGTCTCTGCTGCGTGAAACGCGAGCAAGGATGAATGGCCGCTCACGTACCACTCAGGCGGCCTGCGATATGGCAAGCTGCGCCACCACCTTCGTACGAGAGAAACCGCTGTGTACGTTGGGAACGGTCGCGGCAGTCGGGATTTTTGTCGGCGCCCTGCTTAGCCTGCGTAAGTAAGCACGCGTTTTCAGCCCCGGTAGCCTCAGGCGCCGGGGCTTTTCTTTGCCTGAAAGCCTGAAAAACCCGCGCAGTTCGCCCTGCCCCGCCAGGCTCATCATTGGGGCCTTATCAATCTGAATTTCCCATATCTTGTGTGGTTGAAAGTTATCTCAACTACATCTAGTATTCCCTTTAGCAAGACAGACACAACATGACGCGTTTACTCGCGCCGTTCTCTCATTCTAAATGGAAATACGAATCATGAGCATTATTATTTACACTCGTAACGATTGTGTTCAGTGCCACGCCACGAAACGGGCGATGGAGAGTCGCGGCGTGGCATTTGAGATGGTCAATATAGATCAGGTGCCTGACGCGGCAGACACCCTGCGGGCGCAAGGTTTCCGTCAGCTTCCGGTTGTGGTTGCCGGCGACACCAGCTGGTCTGGCTTTCGTCCGGACATGATCAACCGCCTTGCCGCTCAGGGCGTCAGTGCATGAGCAGGCTGGTCTACTTTTCCAGCAGCTCGGAAAACACGCTTCGGTTTATGGAGCGTCTCGGGCTGCCCGCGATTCGCATTCCGCTGAACGAGCGGGAGCGTATTCAGGTAGACGAACCCTACATTCTGGTAGTGCCCAGCTATGGCGGTGGCGGCACCGCGGGGGCTGTGCCTCGTCAGGTGATCCGCTTTCTGAACGACCCCCATAACCGGCAGCTGATTCGCGGCGTGATCGCGGCAGGCAATCGCAACTTCGGCGAGGCCTTTGCCCGCGCCGGGGATGTCATCTCTCAAGAATGCGGCGTGCCGTATCTCTATCGTTTTGAACTGATGGGGACACAGCAGGACGTAGAGAACGTGCGTAAAGGAGTGAACGAATTTTGGCAACGACAACCGCAGAGCGCGTGATTCAGGCGACGCCGGATTACCATGCATTAAACGCCATGCTAAACCTCTATGACCGGGAGGGGCGCATTCAGTTTGGCAAAGATCGTGAGGCGGTGGACGCCTTTTTTGCCGCTCATGTACGCCCGAACAGCGTCGTCTTTGGCAGCCAGCAGGAACGTCTCGACTGGCTGGTAAAAGAGGGTTATTACGAAGAGCGCGTCCTGACCCGCTACGACCGCGCCTTCGCGGTGGCATTGTTTGAACGGGCGCACGCCAGCGGTTTTCGCTTCCAGACGTTTCTCGGCGCGTGGAAGTATTACACCAGCTACACCCTGAAAACCTTCGACGGCAAACGCTATTTAGAAAGCTTTGAAGATCGGGTGGTGATGGTAGCCCTGACGCTGGCGCAGGGCGATGAAGCCCTGGCCGAAAGACTGACGGAGGAGATCCTCTCCGGTCGCTTCCAGCCCGCCACGCCAACGTTCCTTAACTGCGGCAAAGCCCAGCGCGGCGAGCTGGTCTCCTGCTTCCTGCTGCGTATTGAAGACAATATGGAGTCGATTGGCCGTGCGGTAAATTCGGCGCTACAGCTTTCGAAACGCGGCGGCGGCGTGGCATTTCTGCTTTCGAACCTGCGGGAAGCGGGCGCGCCGATCAAGCGCATCGAAAACCAGTCCTCCGGCGTCATCCCGGTGATGAAGATGCTGGAAGATGCCTTCTCATACGCCAACCAGCTTGGCGCACGTCAGGGCGCGGGTGCGGTTTATCTGCACGCGCATCATCCGGACATTCTGCGTTTTCTGGATACCAAACGTGAAAACGCCGACGAAAAGATCCGCATTAAAACCCTGTCGCTCGGCGTGGTGATCCCGGATATCACGTTTAAGCTGGCCAAAGAAAATGCCGACATGGCGCTTTTCTCACCGTATGACGTTGAGCGTATCTACGGCAAAGCCTTTGGCGATGTGGCCATCAGCGAACTGTATGACGAACTGGTGGCGGACGAGCGCATTCGTAAGAAATACATTAACGCCCGCGACTTTTTCCAGACGCTGGCCGAAATTCAGTTTGAGTCCGGGTACCCGTACATCATGTACGAGGATACGGTGAACCGCGCCAACCCGATTGCCGGGCGCATCAACATGAGCAATCTGTGCTCGGAGATTTTGCAGGTCAACAGCGCGTCCAGTTACGACGAGAACCTCGACTACGCGGATATCGGCAAAGATATCTCCTGCAATCTCGGTTCGCTGAATATTGCCCACACCATGGATTCCCCCGATTTTGGCCGCACGGTAGAGACCGCCATTCGCGGGCTGACGGCGGTATCGGACATGAGCCACATCCGCAGCGTACCGTCCATTGAGGCGGGCAACGCCGCGTCGCATGCCATCGGCCTTGGGCAGATGAACCTGCACGGCTATCTGGCGCGGGAGGGTATCGCCTACGGCAGCCCGGAAGGGCTGGATTTCACCAACCTTTATTTCTATACCATCACCTGGCATGCGCTGCATACCTCGATGCTGCTGGCGCGCGAACGCAACCAGCGGTTCGCAGGCTTTGAGCAGTCCCGCTACGCCAGCGGAGAGTATTTCAGCCAGTATCTGGAAGGCGACTGGCAGCCGAAAACCGAAAAAGTACGCGCGCTTTTCGACCGCGCCGGCATCACCCTGCCGACGCGTGAGATGTGGCAACAGCTGCGTGAGGATGTGATGCACTACGGCATCTATAACCAGAACCTTCAGGCGGTTCCGCCAACCGGCTCCATTTCCTATATAAATCATGCCACCTCGAGCATCCATCCGATCGTGTCGAAGATTGAAATCCGCAAGGAAGGCAAAACCGGCCGCGTCTACTACCCTGCCCCGTTTATGACTAACGAGAATCTGGCTCTGTACCAGGACGCCTATGAGATCGGCCCGGAAAAGATCATTGATACCTACGCCGAGGCGACCAGACATGTGGACCAGGGGCTGTCGCTGACGCTCTTCTTCCCGGACACCGCCACCACGCGGGATATCAATAAAGCGCAGATCTACGCCTGGAAGAGAGGCATCAAAACGCTGTACTACATTCGCCTGCGCCAGCTCGCGCTGGAAGGTACCGAAATTGAAGGCTGCGTGTCCTGCGCGCTGTAAGGAGAAAGGATGAAACTGTCACGCGTAAGCGCCGTTAACTGGAACAAAATTCAGGATGATAAAGACCTGGAGGTCTGGAACCGCCTGACCAGCAACTTCTGGCTGCCGGAAAAGGTGCCGCTCTCCAACGATATTCCGGCCTGGCAAACCCTGAGCCATGCCGAGCAGCAGCTGACAATCCGCGTCTTTACCGGCCTGACGCTGCTGGACACCATTCAGAATACCGTGGGTGCGCCCGCGCTGATGAGTGATGCGCTGACCCCGCACGAAGAGGCGGTAATGTCGAATATCAGCTTTATGGAGGCGGTCCATGCCCGCTCTTACAGCTCGATTTTCTCCACCCTGTGCCAGACCAGAGACGTGGACGCGGCCTACGCCTGGAGCGAAGAGAGCGCGTCATTGCAGCGCAAGGCAGATCTGGTGCTGGAATATTACCGGGCCGACGAGCCGCTGAAGAAGAAGATCGCCAGCGTGTTCCTGGAATCTTTTCTCTTCTATTCCGGCTTCTGGCTGCCCATGTACTGGTCGAGCCGGGGCAAGCTCACTAATACCGCCGATTTGATTCGCCTCATCATCCGCGATGAAGCGGTACACGGGTATTACATCGGCTATAAGTACCAGAAAGGACTGGAGAAAGTCACCCCGGAAAAACGCGAGGAACTCAAAGGTTTTGCCCTCGATTTACTGATGGATCTGTATGACAACGAGCTGAGCTATACCGAGGAGCTGTACGCCGGAACGGGCTGGGAAGAGGACGTAAAAGCCTTCCTCTGCTACAACGCCAACAAGGCGCTGATGAACCTGGGCTACGAAGCGTTATTCCCACCGGAAATGGCGGAAGTGAACCCGGCGATCCTCGCGGCGCTGTCGCCCAACGCCGATGAAAACCACGACTTCTTTTCCGGGTCCGGCTCGTCGTACGTGATGGGTAAAGCGGTGGAGACGCAAGACGAGGACTGGGATTTTTAATGAATGAATTAACGTTCATTAATTAACTCTACATTTCATTATTTTCAGCCGAATATTCCACTACGTACTACACTGTAATTTCTCCTTCATATTCGCCTGAATCACATCGATTCAGGCGAAATTCTCCCATGCAGTAGCAAAAAATTGAGAAAAATTCAAAGCGCCCTCAGCCCTTTATTCATGGGAAATTCAGCCGTTTCGCTTGCTGTAAAATTCCGACCTCAGGCAGGCCCAGGGTTGTCTCAGATTCTGAGTATGTTAGGGTAATGCCAGTTAACTATTTACCATGGTAATCATATCGACATAAACAAATAACAGGACACTCTCTATTGCATGGCAATTAAATTAGAAGTGAAAAATCTTTATAAAGTATTTGGCGAGCACCCACAGCGTGCTTTCAAATATATTGAGAAAGGCCTTTCGAAAGAGCAAATTCTGGAAAAAACCGGGCTATCGCTTGGCGTTAAAGACGCCAGTCTGGCCATTGAAGAAGGCGAGATTTTTGTCATCATGGGATTATCCGGTTCGGGTAAATCCACTATGGTTCGCCTTCTCAATCGCCTGATTGAACCCACCCGCGGACAGGTGCTGATTGACGGCGTTGATATCGCCAGAATATCAGACGCGGAACTCCGCGAGGTGCGCAGAAAGAAAATTGCGATGGTGTTTCAGTCATTTGCACTGATGCCGCACATGACGGTACTCGATAATACCGCCTTTGGCATGGAGTTAGCCGGCACGCCCGCTCAGGAACGTCAGGAAAAAGCCCTTGATGCACTGCGTCAGGTCGGGCTGGAAAATTATGCTCATGCGTATCCGGATGAGCTCTCCGGCGGTATGCGTCAGCGCGTAGGATTAGCGCGCGCATTAGCGATTAATCCGGATATTTTATTAATGGACGAAGCCTTCTCGGCGCTCGATCCCTTAATTCGCACCGAGATGCAGGATGAGCTGGTAAAATTACAGGCCAAACATCAGCGCACCATTGTTTTTATTTCTCACGATCTGGATGAAGCCATGCGTATTGGCGACCGTATCGCCATTATGCAAAATGGTGAAGTGGTGCAGGTCGGCACACCGGATGAAATTCTCAATAATCCGGCGAATGATTATGTGCGCACCTTCTTCCGCGGCGTGGATATTAGCCACGTATTCAGTGCGAAAGATATTGCCCGCCGAACACCAAACGGCATTATTCGAAAAACGCCAGGTTTTGGTCCGCGCTCCGCGCTGAAGCTGTTGCAGGACGAAGACCGTGAATACGGTTATCTGGTTGAACGCGGCAATAAATTTGTCGGCGTTGTCTCCATCGACTCCCTGAAAACCGCCCTGAGCGAAAATCAGGGAATCGATGCGGCGTTGATTGACGCTCCGCTTGCCGTGGACGCCGAAACGCCGCTCAGCGAGTTGCTCTCTCACGTGGGTCAGGCGCCGTGCGCCGTGCCGGTTGTCGGTGAAGAACAACAGTACGTTGGCATCATCTCAAAACGGATGCTGCTACAGGCTTTAGATCGCGAGGGGACAAACAATGGCTGATCAATCAAACCCATGGGGCACCACTGAAGCAGCGGACAGCGCGGCGCAATCTGCCGATGCGTGGGGGTCGACGCCTGCGCCTGCCAATGGCGGCGGCGCGGCAGACTGGCTCAACAGCGCACCGGCGCCTGCCCCAGAGCATTTCAATATTATGGATCCGTTCCACAAGACGCTGATCCCGCTGGATAGCTGGGTAACGGAGGGGATCGACTGGGTCGTTACCCACTTCCGTCCGGTGTTCCAGGGGATCCGCATCCCGGTGGATTACATCCTGAACGGCTTCCAGCAGCTGATGCTGGGCATGCCCGCGCCGGTGGCGATTATCCTGTTCTCGCTGATCGCATGGCAGTTCGGCAGCGCGGGTATGGGGATCGCCACGCTGATCTCCCTGGTTGCCATCGGCGCGATTGGCGCGTGGTCTCAGGCGATGATCACCCTGGCGCTGGTGCTGACCGCCCTGCTGTTCTGCGTGGCGATCGGCCTGCCGATGGGGATCTGGCTGGCGCGCAGCCCGCGGGCCGCAAAAATTATCCGCCCGCTGCTGGATGCAATGCAGACCACGCCAGCGTTCGTTTACCTGGTGCCTATCGTGATGCTGTTCGGCATCGGTAACGTACCGGGGGTGGTCGTGACCATTATCTTTGCCCTGCCGCCGATTATTCGCCTGACCATTCTGGGCATTAACCAGGTGCCTGCGGATCTGATAGAGGCATCACGCTCGTTTGGCGCCAGCCCGCGTCAGATGCTGTTTAAGGTTCAGCTTCCGCTGGCGATGCCGACCATTATGGCAGGTGTTAACCAGACGCTGATGCTGGCGCTGTCGATGGTGGTGATCGCCTCAATGATTGCCGTTGGCGGGTTAGGTCAGATGGTACTGCGCGGCATTGGCCGTCTCGATATGGGGCTGGCGACCGTCGGTGGCGTCGGGATTGTGATCCTCGCCATCATTCTTGACCGCCTGACCCAGGCTGTCGGTCGTGATTCACGCAGTCGCGGCAACCGTCGCTGGTATACCACCGGCCCTGTCGGGTTACTCACCCGCCCATTCACAAAATAAGGAACAACGATGCGACATAACGTACTTTTTGCCACAGCGTTTGCGACCCTTGTCTCCACCAGCGCAGTTGCCGCTGACCTGCCGGGCAAAGGCATTACCGTGCAGCCGGTGCAGAGCACCATTTCGGAAGAGTCCTTCCAGACCCAGATTGTCAGCCGTGCGCTGGAGAAACTGGGCTATACGGTGAATACCGCCAGTGAAGTGGATTACAACGTGGGCTATACCTCTATTGCCTCCGGCGATGCCACCTTTACCGCCGTGAACTGGCAGCCGCTGCACGACGATATGTATGCCGCCGCAGGCGGTGACAAGAAATTCTACCGCGAAGGCGCCTTTGTGACCGGCGCTGCGCAGGGATATTTGATCGACAAGAAAACCGCCGATAAGTATCACATCACCAATATTGAACAGTTGAAAGATCCGAAGATCGCCAAACTCTTTGATACCAACGGTGACGGCAAAGCCGACATGATGGGCTGCTCGCCGGGCTGGGGCTGTGAAGCGGTGATTAACCACCAGAACAAAGCCTTCGATCTGGCGAAGACCGTCGACGTGAGCCACGGCAATTACTCTGCGATGATGGCCGATACCATCGCCCGCTTTAAAGAAGGCAAGCCGGTGATCTACTACACCTGGACGCCGTACTGGGTGAGCGACGTGCTGAAGCCGGGCAAAGACGTGGTGTGGTTGCAGGTGCCCTTCTCCTCCCTGCCGGGCGAGCAGAAAGATATCGACACCAAACTGCCAAACGGCATGAACTATGGCTTCCCGGTGAATACCATGCATATCGTGGCGAACAAAGCCTGGGCCGAGAAAAACCCGGCGGCGGCGAAGCTGTTCTCGGTAATGAAACTGCCGCTGGCAGACATAAACGCCCAGAACGCCATGATGCATGCGGGTAAATCATCCGAAGCTGATATCAAAGGCCACGTGGATGGCTGGATCAAAGCCCACCAGCAGCTGTTTGACGGCTGGGTGAAAGAGGCGCTTGCGGCGCAGAAGTAAAAATACTACCCCTCACCCTGCCCTCTCCCCAAAGGGGAGAGGGTGTATAAAATCCCCTCTCCCCTTTGGGGAGAGGGATAGGGTGAGGGGATCAAACCGCACCCAACCTAAACCGCACAATCCACCACGTAACAATCCCCCAACATTCACAATCATTGGTTATTATGTTTTCGGAAAAATAATCACTTAACTTACGATTCCTGAAACAAATGACAAAAACAACTCAAGGGCTTAGCCCCGCACTCATCCTTTTAATGTCCGTGGCAACGGGACTGGCCGTCGCCAGCAACTATTACGCGCAACCTCTGCTTGATACTATCGCGCGTGCTTTCGATCTTTCAGCCAGCTCCGCCGGCTTTATCGTCACCGCTGCGCAGCTCGGCTATGCGGCCGGGCTGCTGTTCCTGGTGCCATTAGGCGATATGTTTGAGCGCCGGATGCTTATCGTCTCCATGACGCTGCTGGCCGCAGGCGGGATGTTGATCACCGCCAGCAGCCAGTCGTTAACGATGATGATTATCGGTACCGCGCTGACGGGGCTGTTCTCGGTGGTGGCACAAATTCTGGTTCCCCTCGCGGCGACGTTGGCTTCCCCGGAAAAACGCGGCAAAGTGGTTGGCACTATTATGAGCGGCCTGCTGCTGGGCATCCTGCTGGCGCGAACCGTTGCCGGGCTGCTGGCGAGCCTCGGCGGCTGGCGCACCGTTTACTGGGTGGCAAGCGTGCTGATGGTTATCATGGCGCTGGCCCTGTGGCGCGGCCTGCCAAAGGTGAAGCAGGAAAATCACCTGAACTATCCGCAGCTCCTCGCCTCCGTTTTCAGCCTCTTCACCCGGGATAAACTCCTGCGCACACGCGCCGTTCTGGGGTGTCTTACCTTCGCCAACTTCAGCATCTTATGGACGTCGATGGCGTTTCTGCTCGCCGCGCCGCCGTTTAACTACTCAGAAGGCGTGATTGGCCTGTTCGGGCTGGCAGGCGCGGCTGGCGCACTGGGCGCGCGCCCGGCGGGTGGCCTGGCCGACAAAGGTAAATCTCATATGACCACCTCCGCAGGGCTGGTTTTACTCCTGCTCTCATGGGCGGCTATCTGGTACGGACACGTCTCAGTGCTGGCGCTAATTGTCGGTATTCTGGTACTCGACCTCACCGTGCAGGGCGTACATATCACCAACCAGACCGTGATTTACCGCGTGAAACCAGACGCCCGTAACCGTCTGACGGCCGGGTACATGACCAGCTACTTTATCGGCGGCGCGGCGGGCTCGCTAATCTCAGCCTCCGCCTGGCAGCATGCGGGCTGGACGGGCGTGTGCGCAATCGGCGCCATCGTGGCGGCGATAAATCTGCTGGTATGGTGGCGCGGCTATCACCGCCAGGAAGCAATTCACTAAGTTTTACATTGCTTTGGGCCCCCTGGGGTGTAAAGGGGGCCTGCATCTGTTAAGGTAACGGTAATCATTTATCCCAGAAATTTTACTGTGGGTGACATATTTACTACCGGCATGAATAGTTCAGACCCCTGTCCTCACATCCCCTCTTTCGCGGGTACACACCCCACACTTTCTGTGCTCACCGGGTCACGGATTTACCCGGCGCTTTCTGATGGTGACATACGTTTGGCGGATATAACCGCACAAATAATTCATTTACATTATTTGTCACTATCGTTACTATATCGGCTGTAATTAATGAGGTTATGCCCAAAATGGATAGTTCGTTTACGCCCATTGAACAAATGCTTAAGTTCCGCGCCAGTCGTCATGAGGACTTCCCGTATCAGGAGATCCTGCTGACCCGCCTGTGCATGCACATGCAGGGTAAGCTGCTGGAAAATCGTAACAAGATGCTGAAAGCGCAAGGGATTAACGAGACGTTGTTTATGGCGTTGATTACGCTTGAGTCTCAGGAAAACCACAGCATTCAGCCGTCTGAACTGAGCTGCGCGCTGGGTTCATCCCGTACCAATGCAACCCGTATTGCTGATGAGCTGGAGAAGCGCGGCTGGATAGAGCGCCGTGAGAGCGATAACGATCGCCGCTGCCTGCATCTGCAACTGACCGAGAAAGGTCACGAATTCCTGCGCGAAGTGCTGCCACCGCAGCATAACTGTCTGCACCAGCTTTGGTCTGCCCTCAGCACCGCCGAGCGCGACCAGCTTGAGCATATTACTCGCAAGCTGCTCACCCGTCTGGACCAGATGGATGAAGATGGCGTCATTCTTGAGGCGCTGCGCTAACGCGACGATCCGCTCAACATTCCAGATTGCAAAAGAAAAACTGACAGGCCAGCACGTGAAACTGCTGGCCTTTCTGACAACAGGTCGGCTCAGCCGATGTGAAAATAAAAAGATCGTGGAGAACAACAATGAGCGCAAATGCGGAGAACACCCCCCCGCAGCAACCGGTCAACAAGAAGGGCAAACGTAAGAGCGCCCTTATTCTGCTGACCTTGCTCTTTATTATTATTGCCGTGGCATATGGGATCTATTGGTTTTTAGTCTTGCGTCATGTTGAAGAGACAGACGATGCATACGTGGCAGGGAATCAGGTTCAAATCATGGCGCAGGTGTCAGGCAGCGTGACGAAAGTCTGGGCTGACAACACCGACTTTGTGAAAAAAGGGGATGTGCTGGTCACGCTCGACCCGACCGACGCCCAACAGGCGTTTGAAAAAGCACAGACGGCGCTGGCCTCCAGCGTTCGCCAGACCCGCCAGCTGATGATCAACAGCAAACAGCTTCAGGCCAATATCGACGTGCAGAAAACGGCCCTGGCCCAGGCGCAGAGCGACCTCAAGCGTCGTGTTCCTCTCGGCACCGCCAACCTGATTGGCCGTGAAGAGTTGCAGCACGCCCGCGATGCGGTGGCGAGCGCACAGGCGCAGCTGGACGTGGCGATCCAACAGTACAACGCCAACCAGGCGATGGTGCTGGGCACCTCTCTGGAAAACCAGCCGGCGGTGAAACAGGCGGCGACCGAAGTGCGTAACGCATGGCTTGCCCTGCAACGTACCAAAATCGTCAGCCCGATGACCGGTTACGTTTCCCGTCGTTCCGTGCAGCCGGGTGCGCAAATTAGCACCACCACGCCGCTGATGGCGGTCGTTCCGGCGAACAACCTGTGGGTGGACGCGAACTTCAAAGAGACCCAGCTGGCGCATATGCGTATCGGCCAGACCGCAACCGTGGTCAGCGATATCTACGGCGATGACGTGAAGTACACCGGTAAAGTAGTCGGTCTGGACATGGGGACCGGCAGCGCGTTCAGCCTGCTGCCTGCACAGAACGCCACCGGCAACTGGATCAAAGTGGTACAGCGCCTGCCTGTACGTATCGAGCTGGATCCTAAGCAGCTGGCAGACCATCCGCTGCGAATTGGCCTTTCCACGCTGGTGACGGTCGATACCGCCAACCGCGACGGTCAGATCCTCGCAAGCCAGGTGCGCAGCACGCCAGCTTATGAAAGTAACGCCCGTGAAATTAGCCTCGATCCGGTCAATAAGCTGATAGATGACATCGTGAAGGCAAACGCCGGTTAAGCCGAAGGTGAGCGTTATGCAACAGCAAAAGCCGCAAAAACCGCTTGAGGGGGCGCAGCTGGTCATTATGACCATTGCGCTGTCGCTGGCGACATTCATGCAGGTGCTGGACTCCACCATCGCAAACGTGGCGATCCCTACGATCGCCGGGAACCTTGGCTCATCGCTGAGCCAGGGGACCTGGGTCATTACCTCATTCGGGGTGGCGAACGCCATCTCTATTCCCATCACCGGCTGGCTGGCGAAGCGCGTCGGTGAAGTGAAGCTGTTCCTCTGGTCGACGATCCTGTTCGTGCTGGCCTCCTGGGCTTGCGGCATGTCCAGCAGCCTGACGATGCTGATTTTCTTCCGCGTCATCCAGGGGATTGTCGCCGGGCCGTTGATTCCGCTATCGCAGAGTTTGCTGCTGAACAACTATCCGCCCGCCAAGCGCTCCATCGCGCTCGCGCTGTGGTCGATGACGGTGATTGTCGCCCCAATTTGCGGGCCAATCCTCGGCGGCTATATCAGCGATAACTATCACTGGGGCTGGATCTTCTTCATCAACGTACCCATCGGTGCGCTGGTGGTGCTGATGACGCTACAGTCTCTGCGTGGTCGCGAAACGCGGACCGAACAGCGGCGGATCGACGGCATCGGGCTGGCACTGCTGGTTGTCGGCATCGGCAGCCTGCAAATCATGCTCGACCGCGGCAAAGAGCTGGACTGGTTCGCCTCTACGGAAATCATCGTGCTGACGGTGGTCGCCGTGGTTGCCATTAGCTTCCTGATTGTCTGGGAGCTGACGGACGAAAATCCGATAGTCGACCTCTCGCTGTTTAAATCGCGAAACTTCACCATCGGCTGCCTCTGTATCAGCCTCGCCTATATGCTCTACTTCGGCGCGATTGTTCTGCTGCCGCAGCTGTTGCAGGAGGTGTACGGCTATACCGCAACCTGGGCGGGGCTGGCCTCCGCGCCGGTGGGGTTAATTCCGGTTCTGCTGTCGCCGATTATTGGCCGTTTCGCCCATAAGCTCGACATGCGCAGGCTGGTGACGTTCAGCTTCATCATGTACGCCGTGTGCTTCTACTGGCGCGCGTATACGTTTGAACCGGGAATGGACTTTGGCGCCTCCGCGTGGCCGCAGTTTATTCAGGGCTTTGCTGTGGCGTGCTTCTTTATGCCACTGACCACCATTACGCTTTCCGGCTTGCCGCCTGAGCGGATGGCGGCGGCATCGAGCCTGTCGAACTTCACCCGTACGCTGGCGGGCTCCATCGGGACATCGATCACCACCACGCTGTGGACCAACCGGGAAGCGATGCACCATGCCCAGCTGACCGAAGCGGTGAACCCGTTCAACCCTAACGCTCAGCAGATGTATAGCCAGCTTGAGGGGATGGGGATGACGGAGCAGCAGGCGTCCGGCTGGCTTGCCCAGCAGATCACCAACCAGGGGCTGATTATCTCGGCAAACGAGATTTTCTGGATATCGGCGGGGATCTTCATCGTCCTGCTGGGGCTGGTGTGGTTTGCCAAACCACCGTTTGGTGCCGGTAGCGGGGGCGGTGGAGCGCACTAGCCCTGTGCACGGTTTGCCCGGTGGCGCTACGCTTACCGGGCCTACGAACGTAGGCCGGATAAGGCGTAGCCGCCATCCGGCAAAACACCGCACCGTGTCCAAACGCGACAGCGATTGTCAGTTCCGATAAAGCAGCGCGCCTGAAATTGATTCACGAGAGTGAAAAGACAACAGGAGCGTACCATGCTGAACACACCCGCGCCACGCGCTGGCTCTCGACAGACTTACGTCGAAGTGAGCACGCCGAACGTCTATCTCGACCAGATCGAATATTTCTGCCACTACTTCAGCCGCCGCAGCGACGTCTGTAACAGCGTGCATCCGCAAAACGATCGCGATACCGGCGTCGCCAGCGCGGAGCTGGCCGTGGTTGTCGTCATCAGTATTGTAGGCCCGGTCAGCGAAGCGCCACCGGGCATCCACAGGCACGATACTAAATGTGCAGTTCCTGAAGTTTTTCTTTTGGCAGGGCCAGCTCGTCGTTGCTGTTTACACGAACATCACGTTCGATGATATGGCGGGCAATCTCCTGAGCTTCTTCCAGAGAGTGCATCTGGTAAGTACCGCACTGGTAAACGTTCAGCTCTGGGATCTGGTTCTGCTCTTTCACCTTCAGCACGTCTTCCATCGCCGCTTTCCACGCATCCGCGACGCGTTTCTCATCAGGCTGACCAATCAGGCTCATGTAGAAACCGGTGCGGCAGCCCATCGGAGAGATATCGATGATCTCCACGCCGTTGCCGTTCAGGTGGTCGCGCATGAATCCGGCGAAAAGGTGTTCCAGCGTGTGAATGCCTTTCTCTGGCATCACTTCTTTATTCGGCACGCAGAAGCGCAGGTCGAAAACGGTGATCGTGTCGCCGTGCGGCGTGTTCATGGTCTTCGCCACGCGGACTGCTGGTGCTTCCATACGGGTATGGTCGACAGTAAAGCTATCTAATAACGGCATACGTCACCTCCGATAGTGATTTTTTTTAAAATAAACTGAACTCTTCTACAGAATGCGCGTCTGAGTATATGAAAGACGCGCATTTGTTATCATCATCCCTGAATTCAGAGATGTATATTTTGGCCACAGCGATGTGGCCTTTTTCTTTTGGTTCAGGCCTGCTTCGCCAGAAACGCCTCAAACGACTCCGTATCCGCCGCTTCGACCTCTTTCTGACGCACAACGGACGCATCGCGCTCTGCCACAAAATCCGCTTCGCTCAGGATCTCTAACGGCTCCTGCATCAGCATCTCACGGTACTCCGCTGAGAGTGAACGCCCTGTGCCACCAATTCCCTGTTCAATCATAGAACGCAGAATACGTGCTGAGAATGTCAGTTCCGGGTTATCAAAGCTTTCAATCAGTTCGTCGCAGACCTTCTGGTAAGCTTCGCCGCCGTACACGCTATCCAGCGTCTGGGCTACGCGCTTCAGGTCATGGAACAGATCCTTCCCTACCTTAGACAGTGGGAACTGGGCCGTTTCACAGCCAATACCTAACGTCAGACCCGGCTTGCGCCCTTCCAGAATCACGCGATTCCAGTTGGCACGAGTACACAGCAGTTCGTCGGAACTCATTTCCGGCGCATCCGCCAGTACGCACCAGACCATAAACAGGTCAAGGAAGCGAACCTGCTGCTCGTCAACGCCAATCGGTGAGAACGGGTTGATATCCAGCGAGCGCACTTCAATGTATTCGATCCCGCCGCGCTGTAGCGCATCCGACGGCGTTTCACCGCTGCGCGTCACGCGCTTCGGACGAATCGGCGCATACAGTTCATTTTCAATCTGCAATACGTTGGTGTTAATTTGCAGGCGCTTGCCGTCTTTTTCGAGGCCGATTTTTTCGTACTCTTCCGACGGGGTTTTTATCGCCCGCTTCAGGCCTGCCACATATTCGTGCAGATCGTTAAACGTAATTCCGAGATTGCTTTGCGATTTATTGGTGTAGCCAAGGTCGCTCAGGCGCAGCGAGGTCGCGTACGGCAGATAGTACATGCCACACTCGGTCTTCTCGAACGGCAGCGTGGTCGGTTTCCCTTGCAGGAACGATGAACAAATGGCCGGGGACGCGCCGAACAGATACGGAATAACCCAGCCAAAACGGTAGTAGTTGCGGATCAGGCGGAAGTAGCCCGCGGAGATCGCTTCTTTATCCGTTTCACCGCACTTCGCCTGCCAGAACGCCATCGGCAGAGAGAAATTGTAGTGCACGCCAGAGATCGTCTGCATCAGTGCGCCGTAGCGATTTTTCAGTCCTTCGCGATACAGCGTTTTCAGCCGTCCAATATTCGAGGTGCCGTACTGAGCCAGCTCGATATCCTGCCCCTGCTCGATATAGCACGGCATGCTGAGCGGCCACATACGCTCGTCGCCGAGGTTGCGGGCGGTGAAGCGATGCACGTCGCGCATGATCGTCAGCATATGATCAATATCACCGTCTACTGGCGTAATGAACTCCAGCAGCGCTTCGGCGAAATCGGTTGTGATCCATTTATGTGTCAGCGCCGAGCCTAACGCCTTCGGGTGTCTCGTAGTCGCTAAGCTACCATCCGCATTTACGCGCAGCGTTTCGCGCTCAAGCCCACGCTGAATCCCCTTCAGTGCCTGAGGGTGATTTTCCAGCCAGGCCAGCGCCTGTGATACGTCCGGGATCAATTTGACCTCCCGCCTGTCAAAAAATTGTCACTCAGCATAATTGTAATGGTTGACGATTGAAGGTCGCGAATTCATTCCACCAATTAGTGCCACCACGTCATACCCTGTAGTGTTACCCATGCCAGTAAAACATAGCGTAACGCCTTGCCAAGGCACAAAAAAAAGAGCACCGGTCCCCAGGAGATGCGCATCCATCCCGCCAGCAGACACAGTAAATCGCCTATTACAGGCATCCAGCTTAATAACAGCGTGGCAGCGCCATAGCGTTTTAGCCAGCCCACTGCCTTTTCCTGCCAGCGAGATTTTTCGCGTAGCGGAAAGAAACGTCCAAGAATAACGTTAGTCAGCCCTCCAAGGCTATTACCCATTGTTGCTATTAAGACCAGCAACCAGGGCTGACTCACGCCGGACAACAGCATCGCCACCAGCACCACTTCCGAATTCCCCGGTAAGAGGGTGGAGCTTAAAAAACTGCTGGCGAATAATGAAGCGAGTGACAGCGCGTCACTCACAGTAAGCGAACATCCACCGCCGCCATTCCGGCATCACGCGCGGCCTGAATGCCAAAATCAGCATCTTCAAACACCACGCATTTTGCAGGTGGTACACCCATTAATTCTGCACAGCGCAGGAAGGTATCCGGTGCGGGTTTGTGATGTTTAACATGATCGGCGGCAACGACGGCAGAAAAATAGTGGCGCAGGCCAAGGTGTTTGAGTAGCGCTTCAGCAATCGCGCTCTCGCTGCCCGTACCGACAGACATAGGACGACGGCCGTGCCACTCCTTGACGACGTCAATGAGTGGTAAAGGCTGCACGGTGTCTAACAGTATGGCTTTTACCGCGTCGGTTTTTTCACGCGCGAGCTGGTGCGGGTCGAGATCGGCCTGATTCAGCTCAATCACGGCCTGTGCGATACGCCAGGTGGGCGATCCGTTGAGGGCAATCATCGCCTGTAAATCGAAGCGCATACCGTAACGGCCCAGGACTTCGGTCCAGGCCTGACGATGCGTGGGTTCGGTATCCAGGAGGGTGCCGTCCATGTCGAAGATCAAACCGTCATACTGTGCGTACATCGTGCTCTCGCTAAACGATTAACAAAGCATTACTTTATCGTAAAAGGGGATTTTTGTCGCTGATTGCGAAGTGATAACAATGAGAGTGATTAAGAACTAAACATCGAAGGGGATCACAAGAAGAGATGGTGCATCCGGGAGGA
>NZ_JADDTS010000040.1:0-27482 GCF_015159675.1 Enterobacter cloacae complex sp. S2 | reverse complement strand
CCAGCTGAGCTACGGATGCAAAATGGCGGTGAGGCGGGGATTCGAACCCCGGATGCAGCTTTTGACCGCATACTCCCTTAGCAGGGGAGCGCCTTCAGCCTCTCGGCCACCTCACCACACAACGCCTCTTTCGAGTGCTTCGAGCAACTCGTTAAGAGCTTCTCGTCGCTGCGTGGCGCATATATTACTTTCTGGGACTTATAAGTCAAACAATTTTCCACATGCTTTTTTCGTTTGCACAATTCGCACGCAATTCGCATGTAAAAGCCGCAAAGAGAGTGTTTTATAAGCGGATTTTGCAGGCATCTTCACAGAATTGTGTTGAGAGAAGCGCGTCATTTGGATGAGATAAGATTATGAGAGTGGTCAAAAACGAAGCGTTTGAAATAGAACGGTAACTTTATGCAGGAAAAATAGCGGGAGGGTTGCGTCTCGCCCGACAGCGAGACGCGACAATATCAGTAACTGGACTGCTGGGATTTTTCAGCCTGGATACGCTGGTAGATCTCTTCACGGTGGACAGATACTTCTTTAGGAGCGTTAACACCAATACGTACCTGGTTACCCTTTACCCCTAAAACTGTCACGGTGACCTCATCCCCAATCATGAGGGTCTCACCAACTCGACGAGTCAGAATCAGCATTCTTTGCTCCTTGAAAGATTAAAAGAGTCGGGTCTCTTGTATCCCGGCATTATCCATCATATAACGCCAAAAAGTAAGCGATGACAAACACGTAAAGTGTAAGCAGTCACGGCATCACATTCTGTTAAACGTAAGTTTAGCCGATATACACAAACTCAACCTGACTTTATCGTTATCGATAGCGCAGTGAGCAAGACGCCATAACGTTACCGCTATGGCGTCTGCTTGTGCTTTGTAGTTATTACAGTTTCGCGCTTACCCAGCTTTCAACGCTGGCTAATGCCGCGGGAAGTGCCGCCGCATCCGTACCACCGGCTTGCGCCATGTCCGGACGACCGCCACCTTTGCCACCCACCAGCTGGGCGACCATGCCAATCAGTTCCCCTGCTTTGACACGATCCGTCACATCCTTAGAGACGCCCGCAATCAGAGAAACCTTACCCTCTGCGACCGTTGCCAGCACGATAACCGTCGAACCAAGCTGGTTCTTCAGATCGTCGACCATGGTACGCAGCATCTTAGGCTCAACGCCCGCCAGGTCGCTGACCAGCAGTTTGACGCCCTTAATGTCTACCGCTTTGCTGGAGAGGTTTGCGCTCTCCTGCGCCGCAGCCTGTTCTTTCAGCTGCTGGAGTTCTTTTTCCAACTGACGGGTACGATCCAGCGCGACACGCACTTTCTCGCCCAGGTTCTGGCTATCGCCTTTCAGCAGCTGCGCGATCTCGTGCAGCTGGTCGCTCTGCGCATGCAGGCTGGCAATTGCACCTTCCCCGGTCACCGCCTCAATACGACGCACGCCTGCCGCCGTACCCGACTCGGAAACGATGCGGAACAAGCCGATGTCACCGGTGCGGGATGCGTGAGTACCGCCACACAGTTCGGTAGAGAAGTCGCCCATGCTCAGCACGCGAACGCGGTCGTCATATTTCTCGCCAAACAGCGCCATCGCACCTTTCTTCTTCGCTGCCTCAAGATCCATGATGTGGGTTTCGATTGGCAGGTTGCGGCGGATCTGGGCATTCACCAGGTCTTCCACCGCACGAATTTCAGACGGCTTCATCGCTTCAAAATGCGAGAAGTCAAAACGCAGCACTTTGTCGTTAACCAGAGAACCTTTCTGTGCAACATGCGTACCTAGCACTTCGCGCAGGGCTGCGTGCATCAGGTGGGTTGCCGAGTGGTTCAGACGAATGCGCGCGCGGCGAGCTTCGTCAACGTTGGCCTGAACGCCCTCGCCCACTTTCAGAGAACCGGAAACCAGTTTGCCCTGGTGACCAATTGCCTGACCGTATTTCTGGGTATCGCTTACGCTGAAGCTGAAGCCATTGCCTTTCAGTTCGCCTTTATCGCCAACCTGGCCGCCGGATTCCGCATAGAACGGTGTTTTATCCAGGATAACAACCGCGTCCTGACCTGCGCTAATGCTGTCTACGGCTTTACCGTCAACAAACAGCGCGGTCACGTTGCTGGTCAGAGCCAGCTCTTCGTAGCCTTTAAATTCAGACGCGCTATCAACGCGGATCATCGCGTTGTAGTCCGCGCCAAAACCGCTGGATTCACGCGCACGACGACGCTGCTCTTCCATTGCGGCTTCAAAGCCTGCTTCGTCAACTTTGATGTTGCGCTCGCGGCAAACGTCCGCCGTCAGGTCAACCGGGAAGCCGTAGGTGTCGTACAGGCGGAAAGCGGTTTCGCCATCCAGCGTGTCGCCCTTGAGTTTCGCCAGCTCGTCGTCCAGCAGCGCCAGTCCGCGCTCCAGCGTACGGGCAAACTGCTCTTCTTCGGTTTTCAGAACCTGTTCAACCTGCGCCTGCTGGCGTTTCAGCTCGTCACCGGCAGAGCCCATCACGCCAATCAGTGGCCCAACGAGTTTATAGAAGAAGGTGTCCTTCGCGCCCAGCATGTTGCCATGACGGATCGCACGACGAATGATACGACGCAGCACATAGCCACGGTTTTCATTCGACGGGATAACGCCGTCAGCAATCAGGAACGCACAAGAACGAATATGGTCTGCGATAACGCGCAGTGATTTGTTGTTCAGATCGGTTGCGCCCGTCACTTCGGCAACGGCTTTGATCAGGGTGCTGAACAGGTCAATCTCATAGTTGGAGTTAACGTGTTGCAGAACGGCCGCGATACGCTCAAGACCCATACCGGTATCTACGGACGGTTTTGGCAGCGGCTCCATGGTGCCGTCGGCCTGACGGTTGAACTGCATGAAGACAATGTTCCAGATCTCAATGTAGCGATCGCCATCTTCTTCCGCGCTTCCCGGAGGGCCGCCCCAGATGTGGTCACCATGATCGTAGAAGATCTCGGTGCACGGACCGCAAGGGCCGGTGTCACCCATCTGCCAGAAGTTATCAGACGCGTAAGGCGCGCCTTTGTTGTCACCGATACGGATGATACGTTCGCGAGGGATACCCACTTCTTTTTCCCAGATGTCGAACGCTTCGTCATCGGTCTCATACACGGTCACCCACAGACGCTCTTTCGGCAGATTAAACCAGTTTTCACCGGTCAGCAGTTCCCACGCATATTGAATGGCGTCGTGTTTGAAGTAGTCGCCGAAGCTGAAGTTACCCAGCATTTCGAAGAAAGTATGGTGGCGCGCGGTGTAACCGACGTTTTCCAGATCGTTGTGTTTACCGCCCGCACGCACGCAACGCTGTGAGGTTGTGGCGCGGGAATAATTACGCTTGTCGAGACCAAGGAACACATCCTTGAACTGGTTCATCCCGGCGTTGGTAAACAGCAGAGTCGGGTCATTGTTCGGTACCAGGGAGCTGCTGGCAACAACCTGGTGTCCCTTACTATGGAAAAAATCGAGAAACGCCTGACGGATCTCAGCGGTGCTCTTGCTCATAATTATCCTGAAATCAAGCTAACGAAATGTCGCAGCAGATCTGTATCTGTAAACAGTTGGACGGACCAGCTACTGGAAAAAGTGGGAATAAGATAAGTTTTCTTTAGTGGGAAGTAAAATCCCGCATGCGTTCAATCGGTAAAATTACGCCAGATATCCTGAATATCTTCCATCAGGAAGCCGCGGTAGAGCAAAAAGCGCTGGATTTTAACTTTTTCTGAAAATTCACGCGGCAGCGGCTCACCGTACTTTCGTACCGCCTGCTCACGCGCCAGTTCGCACCAGTCGATTTCACTTTCGCGCATGGCTTTTTCAATCGATTCACGGGCTACACCTTTCTGGTTCAGCTCCTGGCGGATACGCGCTGGCCCATAGCCTTTACGACCACGGCTGGCAAGAAAGCGAGCGGCAAAACGGCCGTCATCCAGATAGTGATGCTCGTAGCACCAGGCAACCACGCGGTCATAATCTTCCGCGGTGGCATCAATGTCTTCCGGACCGTTTTTGCTCATGACGGGCGCTGACAGTTTCCGCCGCAGCTCCTGTTCACTATGGTCACGCACGGCAAGAATACGCACGGCCCGATCCAGCAAGCGTGAGTAGGCTGGTCGGCGTGATGTCGGTTCACTCATAAAAAACCTGTCGATTCAGAAATGCAAAAAGGGCCGCATCAGCAGCCCTTCATTTTTATCCGAGAGGATTAAAAGTCTTCGTTGGTTTCTTCAGCATCCGCGCCGTCGACCACGAAATCAGGTTTAGAGTCCTGGTTGCTCAGCAGGAGTTCACGCACCTTCTTCTCAATCTCTTTCGCCGCCGCCGGGTTCTCTTTCAGCCAGGAGATAGCATTCGCTTTACCCTGACCAATCTTGTCACCGTTGTAGCTGTACCATGCGCCCGCTTTTTCAATCAGCTTCTCTTTCACGCCCAGGTCAACCAGCTCGCCGAGGAAGTTGATACCTTCGCCGTAGAGGATCTGGAACTCAGCCTGTTTGAACGGTGCTGCGATTTTGTTCTTCACAACCTTCACGCGGGTTTCGCTACCGACGACGTTATCCCCCTCTTTCACCGCGCCGATACGGCGGATATCCAGACGGACAGAAGCGTAGAATTTCAGAGCGTTACCGCCGGTGGTGGTTTCCGGGTTACCGAACATTACACCAATTTTCATACGGATCTGGTTGATGAAGATCAGCAGCGTATTGGACTGCTTCAGGTTACCCGCCAGCTTACGCATCGCCTGGCTCATCATACGTGCCGCGAGGCCCATGTGAGAGTCACCGATTTCACCTTCAATTTCTGCTTTTGGCGTCAGCGCCGCAACGGAGTCGACGATGATCACGTCAACCGCACCTGAGCGCGCCAGCGCGTCACAAATTTCCAGGGCCTGCTCGCCGGTGTCCGGCTGGGAGCACAGCAGGTTGTCGATATCAACGCCCAGTTTACGGGCATAGACCGGGTCCAGCGCGTGCTCGGCATCGATAAACGCACAGGTTTTACCTTCGCGCTGTGCCGCCGCAACAACCTGCAACGTCAGGGTGGTTTTACCCGAGGATTCCGGACCGTAGATTTCTACGATACGGCCCATCGGCAAACCGCCAGCGCCCAGTGCGATATCAAGAGAAAGCGAACCAGTGGAGATAGTTTCCACATCCATGGAACGGTCTTCACCCAGGCGCATGATGGAGCCTTTACCGAATTGCTTTTCGATCTGGCCCAGTGCTGCCGCCAACGCTTTCTGTTTGTTTTCGTCGATAGCCATTATTACTCCTGTCATGCCGGGAGAAGCAACTGCGCTTCACCATGGACTTCTGTTCTGTTGAGGCAATTATACTGTATAGTCATACAGTATCAAGTATTTTGTAGAAATTGTTGCCAGAGCGTTTTTAACGCGTATTCCGTTGCCTGACGACGCACGCTTTCGCGATCGCCGCCGAAGCATTCCCGGCGGGTGATCCCTTCACCTTTTGAGGTGGCAAAGCCAAACCAGACGGTGCCGACAGGCTTCACGTCGCTGCCGCCGTCCGGCCCCGCGATACCGCTGATGGAGATAGCGTAATCTGCGCGCGCCTCTTTCAGCGCGCCAATCGCCATTTCGATCACCACCGGCTCGCTGACCGCGCCATGCTGCTCAAGCGTGGCTTCACGCACGCCAATCATCTGCGCTTTAGCCTCGTTACTGTAGGTCACAAAGCCGCGTTCAAACCAGGCGGAACTGCCAGCAATATCGGTAATTGCTTTCGCCACCCAGCCGCCGGTGCAGGATTCTGCGGTCGTAAGAGTCGCGCCGCGCTGTTTCAGCGCCAGCCCCACCACTTCGCTTAGCTGCATCAATTCATGGTCAGTCATTCTCGCTCCAGGCCTTAGAAAAACATGCAGCACAAGATAGCACTTTCTCATCAAATATGGGGATGCGCGTCGGGTTTTACGAGGGGGCTTCAGAAAAAAGCCGATGCGGGCGCACCGGCCAGAGAGACGCTTATTTCATGCTGTTAGCGAGGGTGTCTACATTGTGGCGAAACGCCTTGACGTAGGTGTCCGCCACGCCGCCCTTCGCGGACAGCGCTTCCGGGTAAAGTTCACCGCCCGGCTGGGCGCCCGTGGCGGTCGCAATCTGCTTCACCAGGCGCGGATCAAGCTGGTTTTCCATAAACCAGGTTTTCACACCGTCAGCTTTAATCTGATTGATGATCTCCGCTACCTGCGCCGCGCTGGCTTCACTCTCAGACGACAGCCCCTGAGGCGCCATAAACGTCACGCCGTAGGCGCGGCTGAAATAGCCGAAAGCGTCGTGGCTGGTCAGCACTTTGCGCTTCGCCTGTGGGATGTCGCTGAAACGCTTTTTAGCCCAACCGTCCAGCTGAGAGAGATGCGCAATATAGGGTTTACCGGTAGCTTCAAGCGCCGCCGTATCTTCAGGATCGGCCTTCACCAGCCCTGAGAGAATATTTTGCGCATACAGCGCGCCGTTCGCCGCGCTGTTCCACGCGTGCGGATCGGTCACGGTTTTACCGTCCTCTTCCAGCGTGTGCGTTTTCACGCCGTCCGAAGCAACCACCAGCTGGCCTTTGAATCCGGAGGCTTTCACCAGACGATCGAGCCAGCCTTCCAGCCCCAGCCCATTGACCACCACCACGTCGGCTTTACTCAGCGCCGCGCTGTCTTTGGGCGAGGGTTCGAAAGTATGGGGATCACCGTCCGGCCCCACCAGCGTCGTCACCTTCACACGATCGCCGCCAACCTGCTGCGTGATGTCTCCCAGGATGGAAAAGCTGGTCACCACATTAAGCGTTTTCGCCATTACGCCGTGCGTCATCATGCCGAGCGCGAGCGCCACGGCTAACCCTGTACGTTTCATCGTTTCCCCTTGCGTTAAAAAAGCGCCCGCAGGCTATCCGCCAGCCTGCTGCGCGTGCCAAATAAAACGGAAATAAAGAACAATGCGCTGGCGGTCAGCACAATGGAGGGCCCGGCGGGCAGACTCACTGCCCAGGAAAGGCTTAAGCCCAGCCACGCGCAAAAAATACCGCTGATACCCGCCATCAGAAGTAACCCTGGCAGGGTGCGCACCCAGCAGCGTGCCGCCACGGCGGGTAACATCATCAGCCCGACGGCCATCAACGTGCCGAGCACCTGAAAACCGGCCACCAGGTTGAGCACCAGCAGCGCCAGAAACAGACCGTGTAACATCCCGGGCAGCCAGCGCGCGTTCACCTGCAACCACGCGGTATCGAACGCTTCGCTGACCAGCCCACGATAAAACATCGCCAGCGTGAGGAGCGTGAACATGCAAACGCCCGTCACGAACAGGGCTGACGCGCTATCCACGGCGAGAATGGAGCCAAACAGAAGATGAAGCAGATCGACATTTGAACCGCGCAGCGACACCAGCGTGACGCCCAGCGCCAGGGAACCCAGGTAAAACCCCGCGAAGCTGGCATCCTCTTTAAGGGGCGTGCGGCGGCTGACCAGCCCGGCCACCAGCGCAACGGCGATCCCGGCAATAAACCCGCCGACAGTCATTGCCAGCAGCGACATACCGCTGAGCAGATAGCCCACCGCGACACCCGGCAAAATGGAATGAGAAAGGGCGTCCCCCATCAGGCTCATCCGACGCAGTTGAAGGAATACGCCCAGCGCCGTGGTGCTGACGGAGAGCGCCAGGCAAACCACCAGTGCACGGCGCATAAAGCCGTACTCAATAAACGGCTGGAAGAATGTATGCCAGATCATGCCACCCTCACCCGCTCGGTTTTCCATTGGGGAATATCAGCGTCCAGACGTAACGTCTGCGGGAAGTGACGTGCTACGCGCTCGCTGTCATGCAGAACCGCCAGCAGGGTCTGCCCCTGCATATACATCTCCAGCATCAGATCCATCAGCACGTTGCAGGTCGCTTCATCAACGCCGGTGAAGGGTTCGTCCAGCATCACCAGCGGCGCCTGCTGCACTAAAACGCGGGCAAACAGCATGCGCTGGAATTGCCCGCCGGAGAGTTCATCGATGGTGGATAACGCCATGGACGCCAGCCCCACGCGCTCAAGCGCGCCGGCAATGCGCATGCGGGTATCCCGACGAAAACCGGCAAATAGCGAGATTTCTGGCCAGCAGCCCATGCTCACCACGTCCTGCACGGTCAGAGGAAATTGCGCCTCCAGCGCGTGACGCTGCGCCAGCCAGCCCACCACCGGACGTCTCCCCTGCCAGCGAAACGTACCGCTGACGGGCGGAAGAAAGCCAGCGAGCGTTTTCAGCAGCGTGGATTTGCCGCAGCCGTTGGCCCCGACGATGGCGGTCATGCTCCCGCGTTCAATCACGCCGGACAGTGCGCGCGTAACGGGCTGGCGATCGTAACCCGCCACCAGGTCGTTCATCACGATCATGGCAACGCCACCGCCCAGCGCACGGCCAGGCCGAGAAACAGAATGAGCACCAGCGCCAGCAGCAGCCGAACCGGGGATGAGAGAGAAAACAGGGACATGGACATCTCAATTCAAAATTATGTTATAACATAACAATAATGAAAGACGATTAAGATGTAAACGGCGGGAGTGAAATGGGAATGTGGCGAAATGTTTCTGCAAACTTCCCTCTCCCGTGGGAGAGGGTCAGGGTGAGGGCATCAGGCCGCACCGTGCGGGCAGCCATGCCGGGTGGCGGCGTTGCCTTACCCGGCCTACCCGTCGGGGTAACTTACTGGCTAAACGGTGACGCTGCTGGCACACGCGCCTGAGACACCGCCAGCCCCAGCTGCCACACCGCCATCGCATAGTGCGTGCTGTGGTTGTAGCGGGTAATGGTGTAGAAGTTCGGCAGCCCGAACCAGTACTGATAACCGGTTCCGACATCCAGGCGCAGCAGGCTCACCTGGTCAACATTGCCCAGCGGCTGAGACGGCGTTAAGCCTGCCGCTGCCAGCTGCGCCACGCTGTATTTGGTTTTAAATCCGTTTTCCAGACCAAACGCCTCGCCGTTCGCCTGCACCGCCACCTGGCCGCCCGGCGTCCAGCCGTGCGCTTTGAAGTAGTTGGCCACGCTGCCAATGGCGTCTTCGGGATCCCACAGGTTGATGTGACCATCCCCGTTAAAATCTACCGCGTACTGCTTATAGGAGGACGGCATAAACTGGCCGTAGCCCATCGCACCGGCGAACGACCCTTTCAGATCTAACGGATCGTCCTGTTCGTCTCGCGCCATCAGCAGGAAGGTTTCCAGTTCAGAGGAGAAATACTCGGCGCGGCGCGGGTAGTTGAAGGAGAGCGTCGCCAGCGCATCGAGGATGCGGGTTTTACCCATAATGCGTCCCCAGCGAGTCTCGACCCCAATAATACCGACGATGATCTCCGGCGGCACGCCATAGACCTGCCACGCGCGGTTCAGGGCGTCTTCATACTGATTCCAGAACACCACGCCATTTTGCACGTTGTCCGGGGTAATAAACTGTTTGCGATAGCTCAGCCACGCCCCGTTTGGCCCGGTCGGCACCTGGGCCGTCGGCGCCTGCCTGTCCATCAGGCGCAGCACGTAGTCCAGACGCTTCGCCTGAGACAAAATGGCATGCAGCTGCTGGCGATCAAAACCGTGCTTGCTCACCATTTTATCGATGAACTGTTCGGCCGCAGGGTTATTCGCGAAGTCGCCGCCCATCTGCATCATATTGTGCTGCGGCTCAAGCAGGAACCCGCCGGAAGGCGCGTCCGACGTTTGTTGAACAGCTTCAGTCCTGGGTTTGCTACTACAGGCGGACAGGAGAATAAGCGCAGGTAACAGCGCTGCATAACGACGCTTGAACATGTGGCATCCATTTAACGAGTTCGGTAAGAACCCAGTATGGTAAAGCATCCGCAACACCTCAAGGAAGCGGTACACACCTCCCCAACGCAAATCCGCGCTTTTTTCCATCGAAAATCATTCGCCCCACCAATTATCTTTCAAATTAATCCATTTTTCTTTCATTGTGAGATCTAATTAACACTTTAAAAGCTTTCAATTTGATTATTATTAGCCCCGAACAGACAAAAACAAACGCCCTACAGGAGAGAAGAATGATAGAAACCATCACCCACGGCGCCGAGTGGTTCATCGGGCTTTTTCAGAAAGGCGGCGAGGTATTCACCGGCATGGTGACCGGGATCCTGCCCCTGCTGATCAGCCTGCTGGTAATCATGAACGCGCTGATTAACTTTATCGGCCAGCAGCGTATTGAACGCTTCGCCCAGCGCTGCGCCGGAAACCCGCTGTCCCGCTACCTGATCCTGCCCTTCATCGGCACCTTTGTGTTCTGCAACCCGATGACCTTAAGCCTCGGCCGCTTTATGCCAGAGAAGTACAAGCCGAGCTATTACGCCGCCGCCTCCTACAGCTGCCATTCCATGAACGGCCTGTTCCCGCACATCAACCCCGGCGAGCTGTTCGTTTATCTCGGGATCGCCAGCGGCCTTACCACGCTTGGCCTGCCGCTCGGCCCGCTGGCGGTGAGCTACCTGCTGGTCGGTCTGGTCACCAACTTCTTCCGCGGCTGGGTGACGGATCTCACCACCGCCATTTTTGAGAAAAAAATGGGCATCCAGCTTGAACAGAAAGTCCATCTTTCAGGAGCCACAGCATGAACCGGATCCGCATTGAGAAAGGCACGGGCGGCTGGGGCGGCCCGCTGGAGTTCGACGCCACCGAAGGCAAAAAGATTGTGTACATCACCGCGGGCACGCGCCCGGCGATCGTCGACAGGCTGCACGAGCTGACGGGCTGGGAAGCGGTCGACGGCTTCAAGGAAGGCGAACCGCCGGAAGCGGAAATCGGCGTGGCGGTGATCGACTGCGGCGGCACGCTGCGCTGCGGCATCTATCCGAAGCGCCGCATTCCGACGGTAAATATTCACTCCACCGGGAAATCCGGCCCGCTGGCGCAGTACATCCTTGAGGATATTTATGTCTCTGGGGTGAAGGAGGACAACATCACGCTGGTGAATGGCACATCCGCGCCGCAAAAAGCGGCCCCGCGCGAGTACGACACCAGCAAAAAAATCACCGAGCAGAGCGATGGCCTGCTGGCGAAGGTCGGGATGGGGATGGGGTCCGCCGTGGCGGTGCTGTTCCAGTCCGGGCGCGACACCATCGACACGGTGCTGAAAACCATTCTGCCGTTTATGGCGTTCGTCTCGGCGCTGATCGGTATCATCATGGCCTCCGGCCTCGGCGACTGGATTGCCCACGGCCTCGCCCCGCTCGCCAGCCACCCGCTCGGCCTGGTGACGCTGGCGCTGATCTGCTCCTTCCCGCTGCTGTCGCCGTTTCTCGGCCCGGGCGCGGTGATTGCCCAGGTCATCGGCGTGCTGATTGGCGTACAGATTGGTCTGGACAACATTCCCCCGCACCTCGCTCTGCCTGCCCTTTTTGCCATTAACGCTCAGGCGGCGTGCGACTTCATCCCCGTCGGGCTGTCGCTGGCGGAAGCACGTCAGGACACCGTGCGCGTGGGCGTCCCCTCCGTGCTGGTGAGCCGCTTCCTGACGGGCGCGCCCACGGTGCTGATTGCCTGGTTTGTCTCCGGCTTTATTTATCAATAAGAGGTTCCTGCCATGACCGTGATTTACCAGACCACCATTACCCGCATCGGCCAGAGCGCAGCCGATGCGCTGAGCGACCAGATGCTGATCACCTTCCGCGAAGGGGCGCCTGCGGATATCGAAGAGTTTTGCTTTATCCACTGCCACGGCGAGCTAAACGGCGAGCTGAAGGCCGGGAGCCAGCTTGAGCTGGGCGAGGCGCGCTATGCCGTGACCGCCGTCGGCGACGTCGCTGAACAAAACCTGCGCGAGCTGGGGCACATCACCCTGCGTTTTGACGGGCAGCCGCAGGCGGAGTATCCCGGCACGGTTCACGTTGAGGGGCCGGTTCCGCAGGCTGTCACACCAGGCTGTACGTTAAAATTTGTTGCGTAATTAAGGAGAAACACATGAGTCAGGTTGCCGTTGTCATTGGTGGGGGACAAACCTTAGGCGAGTTCCTCTGCCGTGGGCTTGCCGCAGAGGGTTACCGCGTGGCGGTTGTGGACATTCAGAGTGAAAAAGCCGCCCGCGTGGCGGACGCCATCAACACCGAGTTTGGCGAAGGGATGGCGTACGGATTTGGTGCCGACGCCACCAGCGAGCAGAGCGTGATGGCGCTGGCCCGCGGCGTAGATGAGATATTTGGGCGTATCGACCTGCTGGTCTACAGCGCGGGGATCGCGAAAGCGGCCTTTATCAGCGATTTCGAACTGGGGGATTTTGACCGCTCGTTGCAGGTGAATCTGGTGGGCTATTTCCTCTGCGCCCGTGAGTTTTCCCGGCTGATGATCCGCGATGGTATTCAGGGGCGCATCATTCAGATCAACTCGAAATCCGGGAAAGTGGGCAGCAAGCACAACTCCGGCTACAGCGCGGCGAAGTTTGGCGGCGTGGGGCTGACGCAGTCTCTGGCGCTGGATCTGGCCGAATACGGCATCACCGTTCACTCGCTGATGCTGGGTAACCTGTTGAAATCGCCGATGTTCCAGTCCCTGCTTCCGCAGTACGCCTCCAAGCTCGGCATCAAAGCTGAAGAAGTGGAGCAGTACTACATCGACAAAGTGCCGCTCAAGCGCGGGTGTGATTATCAGGACGTGCTGAACATGCTGCTGTTTTACGCCAGCCCGAAAGCCTCGTACTGCACCGGGCAGTCGATTAACGTCACCGGTGGGCAGGTGATGTTCTGATCGAGCGGCCTGATGCCCTCACCCTAACCCTCTCCCACCGGGAGAGGGAACAAAACAAGGAGCCGATATGGTAACCGCATTAATCACCTTCGCCGCCCTCGCCTGGATCTGCCAGATGGCGTTTGGCGGCTGGCAAATCCATCAGTTTAACCGCGCCTTTGACGCCCTGTGCCAGAAAGGCCGTGTGGGCGTCGGGCGTTCCGGCGGACGCTTCAAACCGCGGGTTGTCGTCGCTGTTGCGCTGGATGAAAACAATAAGGTCTGCGATTCCCTCATCATGCGCGGCATGACCGTCTTTGCCCGCCCGGTGAAAATCCAGGCGATCAACGGCATTTTGCTGCATGAATTACAACCTGATGTGATCTTCCCCCATGATTCACTCTGTCAGAATGCACTATCATTAGCGCTTAATCTGAAACATGGATAATTTCGTTGTGAAAGTTATAAACTTGCGGAATTATCATTTCGCAACGTAAGGAACGAAGCGCCTATGAAACCACGTCAGCGGCAGGCGGCCATACTTGAGCATCTGCAAAAGCAGGGAAAGTGCTCGGTAGAGGATCTGGCCCACTACTTTGACACCACCGGCACGACAATACGCAAGGACCTGGTGTTGCTCGAAAACTCCGGCGCCGTCATTCGTACCTACGGCGGCGTGGTGCTCAATAAAGACGAAGCCGACCCGCCTATCGATCACAAGACGCTGATTAATACGCACCAGAAAGCGCTGATTGCCGAAGCTGCGGTCAAATTTATCCAGGACGGCGATTCCATCATCCTCGACGCTGGCAGTACCGTCCTGCAGATGATCCCGCTGCTCAGCCGCTTTAATAACATCACCGTGATGACCAACAGCCTGCACATCGTCAATGCCCTGTCAGAGTTCGACAGCGAGCAGACCATCCTGATGCCCGGTGGCACCTTCCGTAAAAAATCCGCGTCGTTTCACGGGCAGCTGGCGGAGAATGCCTTCGACCACTTCAGCTTCGATAAGTTGTTTATGGGCACGGACGGCATCGACCTCAACGCGGGCGTGACCACCTTCAACGAGGTGTTCAGCGTCAGCAAAGCGATGTGCAACGCCGCGCGGGAAGTGATTTTGATGGCGGACTCGTCGAAGTTTGGCCGTAAAAGCCCCAACATTGTCTGTAGCCTTGAAAGCGTCGATAAGCTGATTACCGACGCAGGTATCGATCCGGCATTTAAAAAAGCGCTGGAAGCGAAGGGCATCGACGTGATCGTAACCGGAGAGAAAAATGAGTGATTTTCTGTTAAACGCAGGCCGCCAGACTCTGCTGCTGGAGCTACAGGAAGCCAGCCGCCTGCCGGAGCGTCTGGGTGAGGATTTTGTTCGTGCAGCCAACACCATTATCCACTGCGAGGGCAAAGTGATCGTGGCGGGTATCGGTAAATCCGGTCATATCGGCAAGAAGATTGCCGCGACGCTTGCCAGCACCGGCACTCCGGCGTTCTTCGTGCATCCTGCCGAAGCGCTGCACGGCGATCTGGGGATGATCGAAAGCCGCGACGTGATGCTGTTTATCTCCTACTCCGGTTCAGCCAAAGAGCTGGATCTCATCATCCCTCGCCTGCAAGAAAAATCGGTAGCCCTGTTAGCGATGACCGGCAAATCCCGTTCGCCGCTGGCGCTGGCCGCGAAAGCAACGCTGGATATTTCCGTTGAGCGCGAAGCCTGCCCGATGCACCTGGCACCGACCTCCAGCACCGTCAACACGCTGATGATGGGCGACGCGCTGGCGATGGCGGTGATGCAGGCGCGCGGCTTTAACGAAGAGGATTTCGCCCGTTCCCATCCTGCTGGCGCGCTTGGGGCACGTCTGCTCAACAAGGTTCACCATCTGATGCGCACGGACGATGCCATTCCTCAGGTCAAACTCGACACCAGCGTGATGGACGCCATGCTGGAGCTGAGCCGCACCGGGCTGGGGCTGGTTGCGGTATGCGACAACGACCGCCAGGTGAAGGGCGTCTTCACCGACGGCGACCTGCGCCGCTGGCTGGTGGGCGGCGGCAAGCTGGAGGCGCGGGTATCCGAAGCAATGACCCGGGGCGGGCTGACGCTGAATGCCGACAGCCGCGCCATTGAAGCCAAAGAGGTGCTGATGAAGCGCAAAATCACCGCTGCGCCGGTGGTGGACGAGCACGGCAGGCTGTGCGGCGCGATCAACCTGCAAGACTTCTACCAGGCGGGGATTATTTAGCCCTTAAGCCCCAGACGTTTCGCCAGCCTGTGAAGGTTGGCGACGTCCATCTCCAGCGCCCGCGCGCATGCCGCCCAGCTGCGGTTATTCTGCTCCAGGGCGCGGGTGATCATCTGACGCTGGAACGCATCCGTCGCCTCGCGCAGGTTTTCGTTCACGCTCTCAGGTATCACTGGCTTCACGGACGGCGTCGTTTCCTCATGCAGCGCGAAATGGCGCGCATGGATAACCACTTCATCCCCCGAACGCGTAGCCCGCGCCAGCACCACCGCGCGGTGAATCGCATGTTCCAGTTCACGCACGTTACCCGGCCAGCCGTAGCTCAGCAGGTGCGTCCTCGCGCCGGGGCTTAGCACCACGCGGGAAAGCCCCATTTTGTGCCGACACTGTTCGCAGAAAAAGCCCGCCAGCAGCACCACATCATCGCCCCGCTCGCGCAGCGGCGGCACCGTGAGCGGGAACACGCTCAGACGGTGGAACAGATCGGCGCGGAAATTGCCCGCCAGCACCTCTTCGCGCAGATCGCGGTTCGTCGCCGCCAGCACGCGCACATCCACGCGTAAGCTGCGATCGTCACCCACGCGTTGAATATCGCCATACTGCAACACCCGCAGCAGTTTGGCCTGGAGCGAAAGGGAGAGTTCGCCAATTTCATCGAGGAACAGCGTGCCGTTATCAGCCATTTCGAACTTGCCGCTGCGGTTGCTGATCGCCCCGGTAAAGGCCCCTTTGACGTGTCCGAACAGCTCGCTTTCCGCCACGCTTTCCGGCAGCGCCGCGCAGTTGAGATACACCAGCGGGTTCACCGCACGGGGCGAGGCTTCGTGGATCGCTTTCGCCACCAGCTCTTTACCGGTGCCGGTCTCCCCGAAGATCAGCACGTTCAAATCAGACGCGGCGACAATCTCAATCTCTTTTTTAAGCTGCGCCATGCCCGGCGAAAGTCCGATCATTTCGGTGTGCGCCACCTGCTCAAACGCCGTCGGGCTACCCGGAAGAATATTCTGGCTCTCCAGCTGTTCTATCAGCAGGGCGTTGTTCAGCGCCCCGGCCGCCAGCGCGGCAATCAGCCGTAGCTCTTCGTCGCTGAAGGTATCGAACTGATCCGGCGACATGCCATCGAGGGTTAACGCGCCAATCAGGTTCTGCCCGGCAAACAGCGGCAGGCCGATACAGGCGTGCACCTTCAGGCTCTCCTGGCCGGGGATCAGGCCGTCGTACGGATCGGGCAGATCGCTGTCTGCCGGGAAACGCACCACATCACCCGCACGGGCGATGGTTTCCAGACGCGGGTGGCCCTCCAGGGTAAAGCGCCGCCCGAGTACGTCCTTCGCCAGACCGTCGATAGCCAGCGGAATAAACTGCCGCCCTTCGTAACGCAGCAGCGCCGAGGCATCGCAATCCAGCACGTGGCGCAACGTGGAGATCAGCCGCTGAAAGCGGTCCTGATGACCGATACCGGTTTGCAGTTCTATGGCGATCTTCGCCAGCACATCTACGGAAAAGCTCATCTCTGCCTCACTGTCAATTTGACAACACATAGTGTCATATTGACAATTTTTAAGATAGTCAAAATGACTACCTATTAGGGAGAATAAAAATATAAATACATTATTTTCAATGAGTTAAAAAACTGGCACGCAACTTGATATATGACAGTCATCTTATTTGAAAACGCCGTATTAAGTTGAGGTTGCTATGTCTATTCTGGTTAAAAATAACATTCATTGGGTGGGTCAACGTGACTGGGAAGTACGTGATTTTCACGGGACGGAATACAAAACGCTGCGCGGCAGCAGCTACAACAGCTATCTCATTCGCGAAGGTAAAAACGTCCTGATCGATACCGTCGATCACAAATTCAGCCGCGAGTTCGTGCAGAACCTGCGCAGCGAAATCGATTTGAATGACATCGACTACATCATCATCAACCACGCGGAAGAGGATCACGCCGGGGCGCTGACCGAGCTGATGTCCCACATTCCGGATACCCCGATCTACTGCACCACCAATGCCATTGACTCCATCAACGGCCACCACCACCATCCAGAGTGGAACTTCCACACTGTAAAAACCGGCGACACGCTGGATATCGGCAACGGCAAACAGCTGATCTTCGTGGAAACCCCAATGCTGCACTGGCCGGACAGCATGATGACCTACATGACCGGTGACGCGGTGCTGTTCAGCAACGACGCCTTCGGCCAGCACTACTGCGACGAACGTCTGTTCAACGACGAAGTGGATCAGACCGAGCTGTTCGAACAGTGCCAGCGCTACTACGCCAACATCCTGACGCCGTTCAGCCGTCTGGTCACGCCAAAAATCACCGAGATCCTCGGCTTCAACCTGCCGGTGGATATGATTGCCACCTCCCACGGCGTGGTATGGCGTGAAAATCCGACCCAGATCGTCGAGCTGTACCTGAAGTGGGCGGCGGACTATCAGGAAGACCGCATCACCATCTTCTACGACACCATGTCCAACAACACCCGCATGATGGCGGACGCCATTGCCCAGGGCATCAACGAAGTGGACCCGAACGTGGCAGTGAAAATCTTCAACGTGGCGCGCAGCGATAAGAATGAGGTATTGACCAACGTCTTCCGCTCCAAAGGCGTGCTGGTGGGTACCTCCACCATGAATAACGTGATGATGCCGAAAATTGCCGGACTGGTGGAAGAGATGACCGGCCTGCGCTTCCGTAACAAACGCGCCAGCGCCTTTGGTTCACACGGCTGGAGCGGCGGCGCGGTAGACCGTCTCTCCACCCGTTTACAGGATGCCGGTTTTGAGATGTCCCTGAGCCTGAAGGCGAAATGGCGTCCGGATCTCGACGCGCTGGAAATCTGTCGCCAGCACGGTCGCGACATTGCCCGCCAGTGGGCGCTTGCGCCGCTGCCGGAAACCGCACCCGCCGCGGCTGCTGCGCCGGAAGCCGTAGCAGAAGCCGCTCCTGCCGCTGCCGACCTCGGCCCCTGCATGCAGTGCAGCGTCTGCCAGTGGATTTACGATCCTGAGCTGGGCGAGCCGTTGCAGGATGTCGCGCCGGGTACACCGTGGAGCGAGGTGCCGGACAACTTCCTCTGCCCGGAATGTTCCCTCGGAAAAGACGTCTTTGATGAACTGGCAACGGAGGCAAAATGAGCCACGGCATCGTCATTATCGGCTCGGGCTTTGCCGCCCGCCAGCTGGTGAAAAATATCCGCAAACAGGATGCTAACGTGCCGTTAACGGTGATCGCCGCCGACAGCATGGATGAGTACAACAAGCCTGATTTAAGCCACGTCATTAGCCAGAATCAGCGCGCCGACGATCTCACCCGCCAGACGGCGGGGGAGTTTGCAGAACAATTTAATCTGCGTCTGTTTCCGTACACCTGGGTCACCGATATCGACGCCGACGCCCACGTGGTGAACGCGAAAGATAAAACCTGGCAGTACGACAAGCTGGTGCTGGCGACGGGGGCATCTGCGTTTGTGCCGCCGGTTGAGGGCCGCGAGTTGATGGTCACGCTCAACAGTCAGCAGGAGTATCAGGCCAGCGAGACCCTGTTACGCGACGCCATGCGGGTGATGATTGTCGGCGGCGGGCTGATTGGCACCGAGCTGGCGATGGACTTCTGCCGGGCGGGAAAATCCGTCACCCTGGTTGACCACGCGGCCAGCATTCTGTCAGCGCTGATGCCGGCAGAAGTAAGCAGTCGCTTACAGCATCGTCTGACCGACATGGGCGTGCATCTGCTGCTGAAATCGCAGTTGCAGAGCCTGAGCAAAACCGAAACCGGCATTTGTGCGACGCTCGACCGCACCCGCAGGGTGGAAGTGGATGTGGTTATTGCGGCGACGGGGCTGCGCCCGGAAACCGCGCTGGCGCACCGCGCAGGCGCAGAGATCAATCGCGGCGTGAAGGTAGACAGCTACCTGCAAACCACCCAGCCGGACATTTATGCCCTGGGCGACTGCGCGGAAATTAACGGCCAGGTGCTGCCGTTCCTGCAACCGATTCAGTTGAGCGCCATGTTCCTGGCGAAAAACCTGCTCGGCGGCAACGCCCCGGTGAAATTACCCGCCATGCTGGTGAAGGTAAAAACGCCGGAACTACCGCTGCATCTCGCAGGTGAAACGCAGCGTCAGGATCTGAACTGGGAGATTATCCTTTCGGCTCAGGGCATGGTAGCTCGCGGCACCGATACTGTCGGTCAGATGCGCGCCTTTGTCGTCAGCGAAGACAGAATGAAGGAGGCCTTCGCGCTGCTGAAATCGTTACCTGCTTAACCCTCGTCATGCCGGGTGGCGCTCCGCTTACCCGGCCTACTCAACACCATAACGGCAAACCTTGTAGGCCCGCGCAAGCGTAGCGCCGCCGGGCAAAAACAGGGCTGCGTGGTTCAGGACCGCACCACCAGCGCGTCATAACCGCGCCAGCGATAGTTCGCCATTGAGATCAGCCAGCAGGCGACAAACAGCCCGACCACCACAAACCCGGCATCGCCCAGGTTATCGTTCACCGCGCCAATCAGATCCCATACGCCACCGCTGAGGGCGAACTTGTCCATCAGCAGACCCAGCGCTTCCAGGCCGCCGATAAACAGCGCCACCACCACCGAAGTGCCGGTGATGGTCATGTTGTAGTACAGCTTGCGCTGCGGCTTGTTAAACGCCCAGCCGTAGGCGCCCACCATCAGCAGGTTATCGAGCGTATCCACCAGCGCCATGCCGCTGGCGAAGAGCGCCGGGAAGATCATGATCGACCACACCGACATCCCGCTGGAGGCGCTGGCGGCGGAGATCCCCAGCACGCCGATTTCGGTGGCGGTGTCGAACCCCAGGCCGAACAGGAAACCGACCAGGTACATCTGCCAGCTTTTATTGACGAGGCGGAAGGTTTTGCCAAACAGCCAGTTCATGACGCCACCCTGTGCAGGCAGCGTGATGTCCCCCTGCACCGGCCTGCCGTGTTTCAGTGCCTGAAAACTGCGCCAGACGCCGCGCAGGATCACCATATTCACCAGCGCCATCGCCAGCAGGAAGGTGGCGGAGACGGCGGTGCCAATCAGGCTGCCGGTTTCGTGGAACCATTCCATATTTTTCTGAAACGCCGTGGCGGTGGCGGCGATGGCAATGGAGGCCAGCACCACGATGGTGGAGTGTCCGAGGGAAAACCATGCGCCCACGCCGGACGGGCGCTTGCCCTGCTGCATCATCTTACGCGTCACGGTATCAATCGCGGCGATATGGTCGGCATCCACCGCATGACGCAGTCCGTAACACCAGGCCAGCAGGCTGGCCGCCATCAGCGCCGTACTGCCGCTAAAGGTGTGCCACGCCAGCCCCCAGGCCAGCAGGTTAGCCATCACCAGAGCCAGCAGCAGGCACGCTGCACGAGGTTCATTGCGTAAAAGTCGTAACATTTTAAATCCTTTGTGAACATAATCGGGCGGCAGCAACCACCGCCTGCCCGAAGGAGATCGCTCCGTCGCCTGCGGGCAGGCGCGAAGGAAAAAGAAGCGTGAAATCAGAAAGGTAATGACGAAAGCGCGCGCGTAGCAGGCGGTTGTGAAGGACACCTCCGCTGAAGCACACCGTAGAGAGCGACCGTCGGCGGGCATGCGTTGCCGCCAGTTCGCTCAGCCCTTTTGCCAGCGCATCGTGAAAGGCCCAGGCGCGCTCTCCGGGCTCCGCCCGCCAGGCCAGCCACTGCTGCCAGAACAGCGCAAGGTTATCCGTCTTGAGCGTCACCGGATGATCAACCCCTGCACAGCGTTCGGCCAGCGCCTCCAGCCGGCACGCGGCTTCGCCCTCATAGCGTTGCGTTTCAATGCCCAGCGCACAGGCCACGGCGTCAAACAGACGACCACAGGAGGAGGCCCGCGGCGCATTGATACCGCGCGACACTGCCGTTGCCAGCAGCGGCCAGTTTTGACGCTGTACCGCCTCTGTTTCCGGGTACTGCTGCCAGTCAGGTACGAACGCCAGACAGTGGGCGAGCAAATTGCGCCACAGCTGTTTTGCCGCCAGATCGCCCCCCGGCAGCGCAACGGCTGGCAGACCGCCCAGCCGTTCGCAGTCGCGATAGTTCACCCGCAGGCACTCGCCGCCCCACAGCGCGCCGTTCTCACCCATACCGATCCCATCCAGCGTCAGGGCAATAACATCCCCGCCGTCGAGCGGCCAGCCATTCTCCGCCAGACACGCTGCTGCATGCGCATGATGATGCAGCACGGTCTCAACGGGCAGCGCCTGCGCCCGGGCCCACTGTCGGGCGTGATATCCCGGATGGGCATCGCACACCACGCGCTCAGGCTGGAAGGCGTAGATGTCCTGCATCGTCGAGAGCGCACTGCGCCACTGCGCCTCTACGCCCTCGTCGCTCAGATCGCCAAAATGCTGGCTCAGCACCGCCTGGTTGCCACGTACCAGGCAGAAGGTATTTTTCATCTCCGCGCCGGTGCATAACATGGGCGAGATGTCGCGGAATCCGGCGGGCAATGTGATGGCATCCGGCACAAAACCGCGTGCGCGACGCAGCATCGCACCGTCCCGATCCATTACGGAATCATCCATCCGTTGAAGAATATCGCGGTTGTGCAGCAGGAAGCCGTCAGCGACGTCACTGAGTTCTTCCAGCGCCTGCTGGTTGCTTATGGCGGGTGGATGACCGCTGAGGTTGCCGGAGGTCATCACCAGCGGGCGCTGGCAGTCCAACATCAGCAAATGCTGGAGCGGGTTCGCAGGTAGCATCACGCCAATTGTATTCAGCCCCGGCGCAATCTCCTCAGGAAACGCAGGAAGGCAGGCTTTTGGCGTCAGCACAATCGGCGCAGCGGGTGAACGTAACAGCGTCTGGATGGCCTCCGGCAGATCGTTCGCATGCGGGATCATCACCGCCAGCGGCTTGGTCGGGCGCTGCTTGCGTGCCCGCAATTTCCGAATCGCCTGTGGGTTAAGCGCGTCGCAGACCAGGTGAAATCCGCCCAGCCCTTTGACCGCCACAATCCCGCCGTTTTTCAATCTCTCCACCGCCGCGCTTAACGCCGATTCGCGGGTGGTGGCAGCATCCCCGGCTTGCCACTCCAGCTGCGGCCCGCAGTCCGGGCAGGCCACCGGCTGAGCGTGAAAACGCCGGTCAGCCGGGTTGCGGTACTCCGTTTCACAGGGCACACAGAGCGGGAAAGGCGCCATTGACGTGGCCGGGCGGTCATAGGGCATGGCGCGGATAATGGTAAACCGCGGTCCGCAGTGGGTGCAGTTGATAAACGGGTAGCGATAACGGCGCTCGCGCGGATCGCGCATCTCCGCCAGGCATGCGGGACAGGTGGCGGCATCCGGGACGATTTGCGTGTCCATCGCCCCGCTCTCGCTGTGGCGGATGACAAACTCGTCCGGCAGCGTATTCCAACTGTACGGCTGCGTTTCAACGCGATCGATGCGCGCCAGCGGTGGGCAGTCCTGGCGCAGTCTCGCGGTAAAGTCACCCCCACTACCCGCGAGACGCACCAGGACACCCTCTCCGTCGTTGCACACGTCGCCCGCCAGCCCCAGCTGGTGTGCAAGCTGCCAGACGAAGGGACGAAATCCTACCCCCTGCACCTTGCCGCGCACCCGAAGCTGTACGCCGTTAACGCGCATTGCAGCTTAAAACAGCAGCGATGACGAGGTGTCGAACGCCGCACGGCGGCGTTTTTCGGCACTCATCTGTTCGAGCTTGTCGCGATCGACGCAGACCAGCGCATGCGTCGGACAGGCTTCCATACACGCCGGACCGGCGTCGCGGTGGTAGCAGAGGTCACATTTATTGGCTTCGGCTTTCTCCGCGCGCACACTCAGCCCGATACCGCTGTTGCGCACCACCGGGCGAACGACCACCTCCATCGCGCCATACGGACACGCCACCACACAGGTTTTGCACCCGATGCAGCGCTCCTGCATCACATGCACGAAGCCTTTCTCGCGCTTAATCGCCCCGTTCGGACAGACGTTGGCGCACGGCGCGTCTTCGCACTGGCGACAGATAGCGGCGGTGGAAATATTCACGCCTTTAATGACGTGGATGCGCGGCAGGAAGGTGTCGGGGGTCAGGGAGGCGCAATCCTGCTCCGCCTGATGGGACACCACGCACGCCACTTCACAGGTACGGCAACCAATGCATTTGCTGGCATCGGCCATAATAAAACGGTTCATCTGCTTCTCCGGCATAACTGTTATGCGCGAAGCTATTCATAAACCGTGCCAATATTTAATGCATTGATTTTGAAGATAAATAAAAAAGAAGAGGATCTGTCATCGTCATTTGTGACGATGACAGATGTCGACGTCAGCGATGCGGGCCGTCAATGACGGAGCCGCGCAGGATAAGCTCGCCGGAAAAAGTTTGCTGAGGCTTAAACTCACCGCCGTCGAGCATGAAGATCAGGCGGCTGATGGTCTCCTGGATCATCTCCGTTACCGGAATACGCACGCTGGAGAGGGACGGCACGATATAGGGCGCGATTGCCACGTCGTCAAAGCCGATGACGGACACCGCGCCCGGCGTGGCGACGCCGCTCTCGTGCAACTGCCTGATGGCGCCAATCGCCATATCGTCGTTACTCGCCACCAGGGCGGTAAACGTTTCGCCGCGGGTGAGCAGCTGAGAGACCGCCGCCGCGCCGCTGGCCGGGCTCCACTTCCCTTCGGCGATCAGCGCGTCACGCAGGGCAATGCCGTGCTGCGCCAGCGCGTCCTTGTAGCCGGAAAGACGCTCCACGCCGGTGGGGGAATCCAGCGAACCGGTGATAAACGCAATCTCCCGGTGGCCTTTCGCGATCAACTGCGATACTGCGTCCTGACACGACGCTTTATGATTGGACCAGACGCTGTGGCTGCTGTTTTTCCGCAAACGGCGGTTGAGCACCATAATCGGCTGCTCGCATTTCTCAATAATTTCGTCCAGCGCTTCCACGCTCAGAAAACGCGGGTAGATGATCACCGCGTCGCAGCGCATGTCGAGCAGGTACTGGATCGCCTCGCGCTCCTCTTCGGCGCTGTGCTTGCCGTCCGCCAGGATCAGCTGACGCCCCTTCTCTTCCGTCATCCGCGCGGCGTTAAACAGCAGCTCGCTAAAGTAGACCCCATGGTACAGGGTGTTTGTCACCACCAGCCCCAGGGTCTGGGTGCGTTTGGTCGCCAGGTTTCGCGCCAGCAGATTGGGGCGATACCCGCTCTCTTCGATGGCCTGAAACACGCGGTCTTTCGTCTCCTGGCTGACGTAACCGTTCCCCGACAGCACCCGGGAGACCGTCGCTTTCGACACGCCTGCCCGCTTCGCCACTTCCAGCATCGTGGTCATAGTGTTATTCCATTCAAAACCGATGAGCCGCAGTGTACTTCACCGCAGAAAAATTGTCGCAGCGGCGTTATCACGCTTTTTACGGCCACGAGTGATCGTCATCACGAAACGAAAAAATGCATAAAAAGTGATCTTGTTTCATTAAAAGAAACTCATGATGATTATGTGAAACCGGTTTCCTACACTTCTCACAACGATAACAGGATCACATCCGATGGCAAAAAATTACGCTGCGCTGGCAAATGACGTGGTTAGCGCGCTGGGCGGTAATGAGAACATCGTCGCCGTCACCCACTGCATGACGCGCCTGCGCTTCGTTCTGAAAGACGAAAGCCTTACCGACGCCGCGCGTCTGAAAAGCACTAGCGGCGTGCTCGGCGTGGTGCGCAACGACAATCAGTGCCAGGTGATCATCGGCAACACCGTGTCCCAGGCATACCGTGAAGTGGTGAGCCTGCTGCCCGCCAACCTGCAACCTGCCGTAGCGGAAGGTCCACAGAAGCTTACGCTGCGCCGGATTGGCGCCGGGATCCTCGACGCGCTGATCGGCACCATGTCTCCGCTGATCCCGGCGATCATCGGCGGGTCGATGGTCAAGCTGCTGGCGATGATCCTTGAGATGACCGGCGTGCTGGGCAAAGGTGACCCGACGCTGACGATCCTGACCGTTATCGGCGATGGCGCGTTCTTCTTCCTGCCGCTGATGGTGGCGGCTTCCGCAGCGGTGAAGTTCAAAACCAACATGTCCCTGGCGATAGCCATTGCGGGCGTACTGGTTCACCCGAGCTTTATCGAGCTGATGGCGAAAGCGGCGCAGGGCGAGCATGTAGAATTTGCCTTAATTCCGGTGACGGCGGTGAAATACACCTATACCGTTATCCCGGCCCTGGTGATGACCTGGTGCCTGTCGTATATCGAACGCTGGGTGGATCGCATCACCCCGGCGGTGACCAAAAACTTCCTCAAGCCGATGCTGATCGTGCTGATTGCCGCCCCGCTCGCCATCGTGCTGATTGGCCCGCTCGGGATCTGGATCGGTAGCGCCATCTCCGCGCTGGTCTACACCATTCACGGCTATCTGGGCTGGCTCTCCGTTGCCATTATGGGCGCGCTGTGGCCGCTGCTGGTGATGACCGGGATGCACCGCGTGTTTACGCCGACCATCATCCAGACCATTGCCGAAACGGGCAAAGAAGGGATGGTGATGCCGTCGGAAATCGGCGCCAACCTCTCACTCGGCGGTTCATCGCTGGCGGTGGCGTGGAAAACCAAAAACCCGGAGCTGCGCCAGACGGCGCTGGCGGCGGCGGCCTCCGCCATCATGGCGGGGATCTCTGAACCGGCGCTGTACGGCGTGGCGGTACGCCTGAAGCGTCCGCTGATTGCGAGCCTGATCAGCGGCTTTATCTGCGGCGCGGTGGCCGGCATGGCCGGTCTTGCCAGCCACTCCATGGCGGCGCCGGGGCTGTTCACCAGCGTGCAGTTCTTCGACCCGGCCAACCCGATGACCATCGTCTGGGTGTTTGGCGTGATGGGTCTGGCGGTGGTGCTGTCGTTCGTGCTGACCCTGCTGTTAGGGTTTGAAGATATCCCGGTAGAAGACGAAGCCGAAAAAGCACGCGCCCTGCAAACCGCACCGGTACAGAACAAAGCAGCAGAAGCATAAACTGAAAGCGAGGTAAGAATGTCTGTTTTTCCACAAGGATTTTTATGGGGCGGCGCGCTTGCCGCCAACCAGAGTGAAGGTGCTTACCGTGAAGGCGGCAAAGGACTGACGACGGTCGATATGATCCCCCACGGCGCAAACCGTCTGGCGGTAAAAGTCGGCAAGGAAAAACGGTTTTCGTTGCGTGACGACGAATTTTACCCGAGCCACGAGGCGATTGATTTTTACCATCGTTACAAAGAAGACATTGCCCTGATGGCGGAGATGGGCTTTACGGTGTTCCGCACCTCGATTGCCTGGAGCCGCCTCTACCCGAACGGCGACGAACCGCTGCCGAATCAGGAAGGCATTGCCTTCTACCGCGCGGTGTTCGAGGAGTGTAAAAAGTACAACATCGAGCCGCTGGTAACGCTCTGCCACTTCGACGTGCCGATGCACCTGGTGACGGAGTACGGCTCCTGGCGCAACCGTAAGATGGTGGATTTCTTCGCCCGCTACGCCCGCACCTGCTTCGAGGCGTTTAACGGGCTGGTGAAATACTGGCTGACCTTCAACGAAATCAACATCATGCTGCACAGCCCGTTCTCCGGCGCGGGGCTGGTGTTTGAGGAAGGGGAAAACGAAGACCAGGTGAAATACCAGGCCGCGCACCACGAGCTGGTGGCGAGCGCGCTGGCGACCAAAATCGCCCACGAGGTGAACCCGGAAAACCAGGTCGGCTGCATGCTGGCGGGCGGTAACTTCTACCCCTACTCCTGCAAGCCGGAAGACGTGTGGATGGCACTGGAGAAAGACCGCGAGAACCTGTTCTTTATCGACGTGCAGGCGCGCGGCAGCTATCCGGCCTACTCCGCCCGCGTGTTCCGCGAGAAAGGGGTGGTGATTGTGAAAGACCCCGGCGACGACGACCTGCTGAAAAACACCGTCGACTTTGTCTCGTTCAGTTATTACGCCTCGCGCTGCGCGTCGGCGGATATGAACGCGGGCAACACCAGCGCGGCGAACATCGTGAAGTCCCTGCGCAACCCGCATATTCAGGTGAGCGAGTGGGGCTGGGGCATCGACCCGCTCGGGCTGCGCATCACCATGAACATGATGTATGACCGCTACCAGAAGCCGCTGTTCCTGGTGGAAAACGGCCTCGGGGCGAAGGACGTCATTGATGAAAACGGCGAGATCAACGACGACTACCGCATCAGCTACCTGCGCGAGCATATCCGTGCGATGGGTGACGCGATTGAGGACGGCGTGCCGCTGCTGGGCTACACCACCTGGGGCTGCATTGACCTGGTCTCGGCCTCAACGGGCGAGATGAGCAAGCGCTACGGGTTTGTCTACGTCGACCGCGACGACGCCGGGAACGGCACGCTGGATCGAAAACGCAAGAAATCGTTCTGGTGGTATAAGAAGGTGATTGCGAGTAACGGGGCGGATCTGGCGTAGCCTGTTTTGCCGGGTGGCGGCGTTGCCTTACCCGGCCTACAAACTGCTCGATGCGGTTTTCACCCTCTCCCCTCTGG
>NZ_JADDTS010000004.1:173044-205487 GCF_015159675.1 Enterobacter cloacae complex sp. S2 | reverse complement strand
CGGGGTTTTTTGCTTTGTGCACGGAAAAACATGCCGGATGGCGGCTTCGCCTTATCTGGCCTGCGGGTTTTGTAGGCCCGGTAAGCGCAGCGCCCCCGGGCAATGCTGGCTGCGCGACCTCATCGGGAAGAGATACAGGAATAAATTTAAGGTAAGGTTTTGATAAGCGCAGAAAAGCAAAAACCCAGCCATAGGCTGGGTTCTTTAAATAGTGGTGCCCGGACTCGGAATCGAACCAAGGACACGGGGATTTTCAATCCCCTGCTCTACCGACTGAGCTATCCGGGCAACGGAGCGCATTAAACCGCAATCGCGCGCGATCGTCAACATTATTTCGGGAAAAGCTGTTCAACTGCTTAAGTTTGCGGCAATCTGTCCGTTTGTGCGCTGAAAATGCACAAATCTTCCAGACAGTTCAGGCAAGAGGTGGCAATGCTGACGGTAAGAGGAGGGCAGTATGGCAAACGACTGGCTTGAGCTGCGTCAGCATGCAGAAACAGGTATTGAGACAATTAAGGCGCATTTCGAAGGACACGCCTTTGATCCCCACTGGCATGATAGCTATCTGGTCGGAATAACCCTTTCCGGTACGCAGCAGTTCCACTGTCGCCGTGAACGCCACCGTAGCCAGCCGGGCGATGCTTTTTTACTTGAGCCTGGTGAAATACATGACGGTGATGCACCGGTAGAGGGTGGCTTTACTTATCTGACCTTTTATCTGGATGAACACTGGCTCACCCGTACGCTTCAAGGGCTGTATGACTCTACTCCCGGGAGTTACACCCTCCACTTTGCCCAAACGCTGACGCGAGAGCCTCAGCTGGTGCGCGCTATCGGTGATACATTTGCCTCGCTGCATAACGATGAGATGAAGATCGTACAACAGAGCACAATGGATAACCTGCTCACTAAGATTACAGCCCACTGCCACTGGCGGAAGAAACTCCCGTCGCAGTTACAAAGCTCCGCTGTGGCGCATCGTGCCCGCGACTATCTCTATGCGCATATCGGCGAGAACGTGGGGCTGTCAGACCTTGCGCGGGAGACGGGGACGGATCGCTTTACGCTCACCCGCTGCTTTAAGCGCGAATTTCACCTTGCGCCGCACGCCTGGCTTATCCAGCTGCGCCTGGCAAAGGCCCGACAGATGCTGGCGTATGGGGAACTGCCTGTTGATGTGGCGACGGCAGTAGGTTTTGCCGATCAAAGCCATCTTGGTCGCTGGTTCCAGCGGGCGTACCGTATTTCTCCGGCACACTACCGTCGGTTGTGCACAAACCTTCCAGACGTTTCCAGAAAATAACGGCACATTCATGGCTCTACTAAAAGGAGCCACCTGTGAATTTAATACCCTTCCTGCTGTTTGCATTTGTCGCCTCGATTACGCCGGGGCCAACCAATATTTTGGTACTGGCTAACAGTCAGCACTTTGGCGTAAAAAATACGATTCCTGCGATCCTGGGTGGGTGTATTGCCGCCAGCGCTATTGTTTTGGTTTCAGGCGCTGGGGCAGGAGAAGTGTTACGCCAGTATCCGCTGATACGTCAGGTGATGAGCTGGGCGGGCGTGCTGTGGCTTTCCTGGATGAGCTGGCAGCTGTTTAGCGCCCCGGCCGCGAATCTCTCCTCCAGGCGTCATGTCCGATTTACCGCGCGGGCGGCGGCGTTATTACAGGTTGTAAACCCAAAAACCTGGATGATGGCGCTGGCCGTCGTCAGCCTGTTTGCTCCGGCAAGCGACCATGCATTACGGGATATTTCGCTGATGGCGCTATGGTTTCTGGCGATCTCAGTGGTCTGTTTGTTGTGCTGGGCGTGGCTGGGGAAGGCGGTGAACCGGATTTTCCGCACCACCGTGGCGATGGTGCGATTTCAACGTGCAATGGCGCTGTGTTTGTTTATTTCCGCCTGGACGGGAATGCTTGCTTAGGTCAGTGCACCACCCATACGACACTGCGCAAACCGCAAAATATCTTCCGCCAGACGGTGCGCCGTATCCACATCCGCCTGGCTACGGTTCACCAGCATGCGGCTCAGGCAACCTTCCAGCACCAGCTCCATCTGCTTCGCGACCATTGCCGGATCATCCACTTCAAGTGTGGTCAGCAGCTCGTGTGTGAACTCGTGCGCGGCTCGTTTTTGCTGATCTGCCAGCTGATGGATGGGGTGTCCGGGATCCGGATAGTAGGTGCAGGCGGCGATAAACAGACAGCCTGGGTAACGGTTGTTGGTGACACACTCCGTCAGTGCGGTATAGCGTGCCAGCAGCTTTTGCTCGGTGGTCAGCTCTTCATTCAGCATCAGTTGCCTGCGCCAGATATCCACCTGCTGGCTGAGATAGCGCAGGGCATCATACAGCAGCGCCTCTTTATCCGGCCAGAAGCGCTTAAGTTCATCCAGAGGGTAATCGATACGGTCGGCTACCATCTCAAGCGTGGTGCTGGCGATCCCTTGAATCTCAAGTAATTGCAGGGCTTGTCCCAGTACGTCTTCGCGTTGCACGGTTATCTCCTCCGCTATTCCCAACGGTTTGTCCCGTCTAAAGTGTTGTTTACGGTTGGCGATTGCGCAAATGCGCGTTGAATGCCGTCGCGTCCATAAACCCGGTTACACGCTGCGTCAGCTGTTCTTCCCCCTGTTCATTGAAGAACAGGATGGTAGGCAGCCCGAGCACGTTAAGTTGCTTCAGCAGAGCCTTATCCTGCGCGCTGTTGGCGGTAACGTTCGCCTGGAGCAGAACGGTATCGCTCAGCGCATGTTGTACCTGCGGATCGCTGAAGGTGTATTTTTCAAACTCTTTGCAGGCCACGCACCAGTCGGCATAGAGATCGAGCATGACCGGTTTGCCTTTCGCCTGCACCAGGGCGCGGTTAAGGTCATCCACGTTTTTAATCTGTATAAAATTCAGATGAGCCTGTGTTTGACCTGCCGGGGTGCCAAACGCCCAGTCCTGTAGCGGACGGACGCTCACCAGCGCGGCCGCCAGCAGAAGGATCTGTAGCAGGCACATCCACGGTTTCTTCGCACCCAGACTCACGATAAATGCCCAGCTGAAGAAGGCCACGCCGAGCATAGCCCACAGACGCGTACCCCACACATCACCGATGATGCGTTCCAGCAGGAATACCGGTAGCGCCAGAATGACAAAACCAAACGCGGTTTTCACTGTCTCCATCCACGGGCCGCTCTTCGGCAGCAGACGATTGCCAAATACCGTCACAAGGATCAGCGGCAGACCCATGCCGAGCGCGTAAAGGTACAGTGTGCCGCCGCCGAGCCAAAGGTTGCCGCTCTGGGCAATGTATAACAGGATGGCGCTCAGCGGCGCGGTGGTGCAGGGGGAGCAAATCAGCCCGGCGATGGCACCCATGGCGAACACGCCGCCCGCAGAGCCCCCCTGCTGACGGTTGCTCATTAGCGTCAGACGGGTTTGCAGGGAAGAGGGCAGTTGCAGAGTGAACAGGCCAAACATCGACAGCGCCAGCAGAATAAACACTGCTGACAGTCCGATAAGCACATAGGGGTGCTGAAGGGCGGCCTGGAACTGCAACCCGGCAGCGGCGACCACGAGGCCGAGCGCCGTATAGGTTAACGCCATGCCCTGCACATAGATAAAGGCCAGCAACAGCGCGCGGGCGGTGGAAAGGCGTTGCTTACCGCCCAGCACGATGCCAGAGATAAGCGGGTACATAGGCAGTACGCAGGGCGTAAAGGCGATGCCGATACCAATCAATAACGCCCAAAGCGCTGAGAACGGAAGGTCTGAAGCGGCTTCGCCTTCACCCCTCACACTGGCCATTTCCCCTGAGGGGAGAGGGGAGGCCGCCGCTTTCACTTCGCTAAGCGGAACGACCTTTGTTTCAGGGGGATAGCAGAAGCCCGCATCGGCGCAACCCTGATACGTCACCGTCAGGGTAGCGCCTTTATCCGCCTGATTCACCGTGACGGGCACGCTTAAGCGCTGGCGATAAATTTCACTTTTACCGTAGAACTCGTCCTCGTGCCATTCGCCAGCGGGCATCTGCAATACGCCGACGTCAGCCTTTGCCGGCGTGATGCTGACCTGCTTGCGATAGAGGTAGTAACCCTCTTTCACCTGCCAGGTGAGGCTGAGATCGTGCTGGTTTTGCTGAAAGTCGAAAACGAATGCCTGGTCGGCAGGAATAAAGTTCGAACGGCCGGGCGCGTCAAACAACCCGGCAAAAACTGACGTGCTGCACAGCAGCAGGATCAGCGTAAAGAAGCGTTGAGCCATGAGAGATAATCGTTATCGCCGTGGACCACTGGCAGCACCAGCAGCTCCGGGGTTTGGTAAGGATGATGAGACTTGAGGCAGTCGAGGAGCGCCTGCTGGTTGGTCAAATTGGTTTTGAGCAACATCTGGACTTCGTACTCTTGCTCCAGCTTGCCTTCCCAGTAATAAAGGGAGGTGGCGCCGGGAAGTAGCGTGACGCAGGCAGCCAGTTTTTCGGCCAGCACTTTGGCGGCGAGATCCTGGGCAGAAGCTTCATCAGGGGCGGTACACAGTACAACAACAGCATCAGGCGTGTTCACAAGTCGACCTCCTCATCACGAAAGTCTTCACTATATCACGCCATGTGATTGGTCATTAATGAAACGGGCCGCAGCGCGGCCCGTTTTTAACTATTTTTACAACGGCTAACCGTTTACAGCACAATGCCGCCGATGATAAAGCCGAGGACCACGCAGAGCGTAATCGCCACCACGCCCGGGATGAGGAACGCGTGGTTAAACACGTATTTACCGATACGGGTCGAGCCGGTGTCATCCATCTCAACCGCGGCCAGCAGGGTTGGGTAGGTTGGCAGCACGAACAGGGCGGAAACCGCCGCGAAAGAGGCAATCGCCGTCAGCGGCGTCACGCCCAGCATCAGTGCCGCAGGCATTAGCGCTTTGGTGGTCGCAGCCTGGGAGTACAGCAGCGTTGCGGCAAAGAACAGCACCACCGCCAGTAGCCACGGATAGTTGTGCAGCAGGTCGCCTGCAACTGTCTGGATATCGCTGATGTGCGCTTTCACGAAGGTGTCACCGAGCCACGCCACACCCAGCACGCACACGCAGGCGCTCATACCGGATTTGAAGGTGCTGGCGTTCAGCACTTCGCTGGTGTCGATTTTACAGGTGATACTGATCAGCGTCGCGATGGTCAGCATAAATACCACAATCGCTTCGTTACGCGGCAGAACCGGGTTCTGGATCAGACCTACCGTATCGCTGATGGCGGTCGCGTAGAACATCACGGCGACGATACCAATCAGGAACAGCAGCACGGAGCGTTTTGCATGCGGCTTCAGCTCAAAGACCTGGCTACCGCGCAGGCTCACTTCACCTTTTGCCAGGCGCTCCTGGTAAACCGGATCGTCTTTCAGCTCGGCGCCGAGGAAGTTACACAGCACGGCAGTGATCATTACCGCAATCAGCGTGACCGGAATACAGATCGCCAGCAGCGTCAGATAACTTACGCCCATCGGCTCGAGAATACCCGCGAAAAAGACCACTGCCGCGGAAATGGGCGAGGCGGTGATCGCAATCTGGGAGGCGACTACAGCAATAGAAAGAGGGCGAGACGGGCGAATACCCTGCTCTTTCGCCACTTCGGTGATGACCGGCAGCGTGGAGAAAGCGGTATGGCCAGTACCGGCGAGAATGGTCATAAACCAGGTCACCAGTGGCGCAAGGAAGGTGATGTATTTTGGATGACGACGCAGCATACGCTCCGCCAGGCTCACCAGGTAGTCCATACCGCCAGCGACCTGCATGGCCGCAATGGCAGCGATAACCGCCATGATGATTTCGATAACGTCAAAAGGGATTGCGCCGGGTTTAATCTGAAAGATCAGGGTAAGTACGAGCACGCCGAGACCGCCGGCAAAGCCAATGCCGATACCCCCGAGTCGTGCGCCCAAATAAATCGCCAACAGGACGATGACGAGTTCTGCTCCAAACATAAAGACCTGCCTTGCTTATTAACAAGTTGATATTGAATTGTTGTGTTTTGGTAACGGCCATAAAGAAAAAAGGCACGTCACAAGTGACGTGCCTTTCGGAAGCTTAGCCTGAACGGTTACTGTTCGCTTTCATCGGTATATCGTTTCGCTTTATATGCCGGGTGCATCAGGTTCTGGGCGGAGAAGATATCGTCCAGTTCGGCTTCGGTCAACAATCCTCGCTCGAGAACCACCTCACGCACGCTCTTACCGGTTTCGGCACAAATCTTCCCGACGATATCGCCGTTGTGGTGGCCGATGAACGGGTTGAGGTAGGTGACGATGCCGATGGAGTTATAGACGTAGCCTTCACACACTTCTTTATTCGCGGTGATGCCGTTAATGCATTTTTCCAGCAGGTTGTAGCAGGCGTTGGTCAGAATGTGGATAGATTCAAACATCGCCTGGCCAATCACCGGCTCCATTACGTTCAGCTGGAGCTGACCGGCTTCGGAGGCCATGGTGACGGTCGTATCGTTACCAATCACCTTGAAGCAAACCTGGTTCACCACTTCTGGCACCACCGGGTTCACTTTAGCTGGCATGATGGATGAACCCGCCTGCAACTCTGGCAGGTTGATTTCATTCAGGCCAGCGCGCGGACCGGAGGAGAGCAGGCGCAGGTCGTTACAGATTTTGGACAGTTTCACCGCCAGACGTTTCAATGCGCTGTGCACCATCACGTAGGCGCCGCAGTCTGAGGTGGCTTCAATCAGGTCTTCTGCAGGCACAACCGGCAGGTTGGACACTTCAGCCAGCTTCTGTACCGCCAGCTGCTGATAGCCATCCGGGGTGTTCAGGCGTGTACCGATGGCGGTAGCGCCCAGGTTCACTTCCAGCAGCAGTTCGGACGTGCGCAGCAGGTTTTTGGTCTCTTCGTTCAACAGCACGTTAAACGCGTGGAACTCCTGGCCGAGGGTCATTGGCACCGCGTCCTGCAGCTGGGTACGACCCATTTTCAGGATGTCCTGGAACTCAACGGCTTTACGCTGGAAGCCATCACCCAGCTGATTAATCGCGTCGACCAGTTTGACGACAGAGGCATACACCGCGATGCGGAAGCCGGTTGGGTAGGCGTCGTTGGTGGACTGACATTTGTTAACGTGGTCGTTCGGGTTCAGGTACTGGTATTCACCTTTCTGATGACCCATCAGCTCCAGGCCGATGTTTGCCAGCACTTCGTTGGTGTTCATGTTGACGGAGGTGCCAGCGCCGCCCTGATAGACGTCAACCGGGAACTGATCCATGCATTTGCCGTTGTTCAGCACTTCATCGCACGCGGCGATAATCGCATTTGCAGCGCTTTTAGGAATGGTTTGCAGCTCTTTGTTTGCCAGAGCCGCGGCTTTTTTTACCATCACCATGCCACGCACAAATTCAGGGATGTCGCTGATTTTGCTGTTGCTGATGTAGAAGTTTTCAATCGCTCTCAGAGTGTGAACACCATAGTAGGCATCCGCTGGAACTTCCCTGGTACCCAACAAATCTTCTTCGATACGAATGTTGTTTAACATGTGAACCTTCTTTTCAAGCTGCCGATGGATTGTACTAAACACACAGTAGATATGTGGTTTTGAATATTTTATGACCGACGATTATTCCCTCAATCGGCCAGATGTTCGAGATCATATGCTGATGATAGCGAATTGCCGTAAGCTGGATCACTTATTATCGACCCGATTTCATGATAATTATTAATCTGTGAAATATGTCACCGCTTTAATATTTCCAGAAAAAATATCCGTGCAAACCGATTGAATTTTGGCTAACCGTCACCATTTCTTATCTACGCGCTTCGCGAACACATTCAGTCAGGGGCCAGAAGGCACCTGCCACACAGGAGATGCCAGTGCGCTGGATACCATTTATTGCTTTCTTTCTTTATGTTTACATTGAGATTTCGATTTTCATCCAGGTTGCCCATGTGCTGGGCGTCCTGCTGACGCTGATTCTGGTGATCTTCACCTCCGTCATCGGCATGTCGCTGGTGCGCAATCAGGGTTTCAAAAATTTCCTGTTAATGCAGCAGAAGATGGCCGCAGGTGAAAGCCCGGCCGCCGAGATGATCAAAAGCGTGTCGCTGATTATTGCTGGCCTGCTGCTGATCCTGCCGGGCTTCTTTACAGACTTCCTCGGCCTGCTGTTGCTGTTGCCGCCGGTGCAGAAGCATCTGACCATGAAGCTGCTGCCGCATCTGCGTTTCAGCCGTATGCCAGGCGGTGGTTTCAGCACCGGCCCGGGCGATACCTTTGAAGGGGAATATCAGCGTAAGGATGAGCAGCGCGACCGGTTAGATCATAAAGACGATCGGTAAGTTTCTTGCCCGGTGGCGCTCGCTCACCGGGCCTGCGGATTTTGCCGCTTCGGTAAAAACACCCACAGCCCCGCCAGCATGACGATGGCGTACACACTCTTCCATCCCACCATCGCCAGCAGCAGCAGGCACAGGACACACCCGATAGCCGCCAGCGCCTTAAAGCGTCCTTTCAGTAGCCGACAGCCCGCCAGCATGCACAACAGATAGATCATGATGAAAATACCGTTGGCGTAGATAATCAGCGCGTCAAGGTTGATGTCGAGGAGATAAATGGCCAGGGAACTCACCACGCAGCAGCCCAGTACGGTATTCAGCGCATTCACCGGAAGCTGACGCTTTGACAGGCGTGAGAGGGGGCTATCCGGTTTATAAAGTGCCTGAGACCACACCAGCCGGGCGAAGCTCTGAATATAGATGTTGAGGCTGGCAAAGCAGGCGAGATAGCCAATCACGCAGGCTACCCACAGGGCTTTAACGCCAAACAGCTGCACCACGATGCCCGGCAGCGACGCGGCGGCGGCTTTCTCTTCACCGAACGCGTTGAAGTGCAGCACCAGTACGGTACAGGCCCAGTACACGGTGCCCGCCAGCAGCAGGCCAATCATCAGGGCGCGGGGAAAATCACGCTCGGGCTGTTTAAACTCGGATGCCAGATGAGCGAACGCCTCCAGACCGACGAAACACCAGAACATGACGGATAGTGCAGCGAAAAGCTGTGTGTGGTCGATGTCATTAATCGCGGGGAAAGGAATATCCGCCACCGTAATGTCACCCGCAAACCAGATGGCGACGATCAGCGCGACGATTAACACGGCGACCAGCGTTTGCAGGTTGGCGCTGGAACTGGCCCCGCGTGAGCCAACCCACCAGATAATCGCCAGCGTGCCGAGTTCAGCCAGTAGCAGCTGTTCATCGTGCCAGCCAAACAGCGCCTGTCCGAAGCCGGTTGCGATATGCAGGGCTGCCGGAAGGCCAACGGGTATCACCGACAAAAATAGCCAGCCGGTGACGCGTTCCATTCGCGGCCCAAACGCCATGCCGACAAAATGCGCTACGCCGCCTGCGCTCGGGAAGTGCCGCCCGAGTATGGCAAAGACAATCGCCACCGGAAACACCAGCACGATCAGCACCGGCCATGCCCAAAGACTGTTATTGCCGGCAACCAACGCCGCCAGCGCGGGAACCGCAAAAACGCCCGTGCCTAACAAAGACGTTGAGAGTAAGCCAATGCCCTGCGCCAGCCCCAACTCCTGCCTGAGTCCACTCATTTACCTCGTCCCGCCACCATCAAAAGAGAGTGGATGGTAACACTTTCGCAAATTTTTTTTCGATTACCCCTTGAAGGGGTAAAAAGCTATCCCCATCTCTCAGGGCACTAGCCGGAAAACCGCATGCGGACCGGCGTCATCCATAACTGATAATGACTTTCTCAAAGGAGAGCTATCAATGAGTATTCGTCCGTTACATGATCGTGTGATCGTCAAACGTAAAGAAGTTGAAACCAAGTCTGCTGGCGGCATCGTTCTGACCGGTTCAGCAGCAGCAAAATCAACGCGTGGCGAAATCATCGCTGTCGGTAAGGGCCGCATCCTGGAAAACGGAACTGTGCAGCCACTGGACGTTAAAGTTGGTGACATCGTCATTTTCAACGATGGCTACGGCGTGAAATCCGAGAAGATCGACAATGAAGAAGTGTTGATCATGTCCGAGAGCGACATTCTGGCAATTGTTGAAGCGTAATTAACGCACGAAACTGTACGAATTTGAGGAAATAAGAACATGGCAGCTAAAGACGTAAAATTCGGTAACGACGCTCGTGTAAAAATGCTCCGCGGCGTAAACGTACTGGCAGACGCAGTGAAAGTCACTCTGGGCCCGAAAGGCCGTAACGTCGTGCTGGACAAATCCTTCGGCGCGCCAACCATCACCAAAGATGGTGTTTCTGTTGCACGTGAAATCGAGCTGGAAGACAAGTTCGAAAACATGGGCGCACAGATGGTGAAAGAAGTTGCCTCTAAAGCGAACGACGCTGCTGGTGACGGTACCACCACCGCGACCGTACTGGCGCAGGCGATCATCACCGAAGGCCTGAAAGCCGTTGCTGCGGGCATGAACCCAATGGATCTGAAACGTGGTATCGACAAAGCTGTCGCCTCTGCTGTTGAAGAGCTGAAAGCGCTGTCCGTACCGTGCTCTGACTCTAAAGCCATTGCTCAGGTTGGTACTATCTCCGCTAACTCCGACGAAACCGTAGGTAAACTTATCGCTGAAGCGATGGATAAAGTCGGTAAAGAAGGCGTGATCACCGTTGAAGACGGTACTGGTCTGGAAGACGAACTGGATGTGGTTGAAGGTATGCAGTTCGACCGCGGTTACCTGTCCCCATACTTCATCAACAAGCCAGAAACTGGCGCTGTTGAGCTGGAAAGCCCGTTCATCCTGCTGGCTGACAAGAAAATCTCCAACATCCGCGAAATGCTGCCAGTGCTGGAAGCCGTTGCGAAAGCAGGCAAGCCGCTGGTAATCATCGCTGAAGACGTTGAAGGCGAAGCGCTGGCGACACTGGTGGTTAACACCATGCGTGGCATCGTGAAAGTGGCAGCGGTTAAAGCACCTGGCTTCGGCGATCGTCGTAAGGCGATGCTGCAGGATATCGCTACCCTGACCGGCGGTACCGTGATCTCCGAAGAGATTGGTATGGAGCTGGAAAAAGCGACCCTGGAAGACCTGGGCCAGGCGAAACGCGTTGTGATCAACAAAGACACTACCACCATCATCGACGGTGTGGGTGAAGAAGCCGCTATTCAGGGCCGTGTTGGTCAGATCCGTAAGCAGATCGAAGAAGCAACTTCCGATTACGATCGTGAAAAACTGCAGGAGCGCGTAGCGAAACTGGCAGGCGGCGTTGCGGTAATCAAAGTTGGTGCTGCGACCGAAGTTGAAATGAAAGAGAAGAAAGCACGCGTTGACGATGCCCTGCATGCGACCCGTGCTGCGGTAGAAGAAGGCGTAGTTGCTGGTGGTGGTGTCGCGCTGGTGCGTGTAGCCGCTAAACTGGCTGGCCTGACCGCTCAGAACGAAGACCAGAACGTAGGTATCAAAGTTGCGCTTCGCGCAATGGAAGCCCCTCTGCGTCAGATCGTGTCCAACGCCGGTGAAGAGCCATCAGTAGTTGCGAACAACGTGAAAGCGGGCGAAGGTAACTACGGTTACAACGCAGCAACTGAAGAATACGGCAACATGATCGACTTCGGTATCCTGGACCCAACTAAAGTTACCCGTTCTGCTCTGCAGTACGCGGCATCTGTAGCTGGCCTGATGATCACGACCGAATGCATGGTAACCGACATGCCTAAAGGCGACGCGCCTGACTTAGGTGCTGCTGGTGGTATGGGCGGCATGGGTGGCATGGGCGGCATGATGTAATCATGTTGTTCTGAACCTCTCAGAATGAACCCCGGGCAGCGATGCCCGGGGTTTTTTATTGCCCGTCGAGCCGTTACTCAAACAAGATGTGCATGGCGGAAGAGATGCGGTTCCAGCACTGAAAAATCCATTTTTATCTCCTCAGAAGAGTAGCTGCATCACCCACATCGAGAGCAGGGCGTTGATAACGCAGACAGCGATGATGTGCGGGTAATATTTCGGGTTCACGCCCGCGGTGCCGAGGCAGCGGCCCGTGTTTTGCACCGGATTGCCCATCAGGTAGATGGCGGGCAGCAGGATGGTGGCATCATGGCCGCTGAGCGTGCCGGCGACGACCAGGCTGGCGCAAACCCCCACGCCGCCGCCCATGCTCATCACCGAGGCCAGAAGTACCGTTGCCGCCGCACCCGGAAGCCCCCACAGGGCCATGATGGGCTCGCATACCCTGCCGACAATATCCAGCAGGCCGGTCACCTTAAGCGCCTGAATGATGACAAACGCCATGACCACGTTCGGCAGCAGGCTGGTGGTGGCGATGGTAAAGCCGCGGCGGGCGCCATCGATAAACAAGTCCATGATATTTTTACGCATCTGGGCGATCATTTTTCCTCCTGAACGCGACGAACTTCCATGTGGGCGATCCACAGCCGCAGGAAGTTGGCGCCAACAAATTTAAATACCAGAATGACCGCCAGCGGCGCGATCACCGGGACGGTAATAAAGGTAAAAAGTGCGGCACCGGAAGAAAAATAGTTGGTAATAATGGCGCTACCGCTGGTCTGGAAGGTGGCGAAAATGGCGCGTTCATGGTTAGTAATCGCCCCTTCGTCGGTCAACTCTTTGGTCATCCCTGCGGCTGCATCGGTATTTTGCAGGTTGGCGATAAGCGCCAGAGAGCAGATGCCCGGCACGCCGAGCAGCGGGCGCAGAATGGGCGTCATGAGCTGTTGTGCGGCGCGCAGCCCGCCCAGCCCCTCGGTAACGGCAATGATCCCGAGCGATAAAATGACTGAGGGCGCCAGTTCAAGGGCAAACAAAAAACCGTCTTTCGCTCCTGTGCCACCCTCGCCGCGAAACGTTAGGGCGCCGTTCACCGGTCCAAAGCTGCCGTTTAGGACGGTAAAATCCAGCACGCGCCACCATTCAGTACTTTTGGCGAAAAAACCTGAGAAAAATACGATGGTGAGCACGAACGCCAGATAGCCCACCCAGGTTACTTTTTCCTCTCCTGAGGATGATGCACTCATGAAACCCACTTTTTTTAGTCCCGTACAAAAGTTGTACGTCGCATCACTAAAAACGATCGGGGGCTAAAACACGATATCCCAAAGGTTATTATCAGAATTCATTTAAGATGTCGGAGGAGTGCCAGCGGAATCTGGCTCGCAGAAATGCTCAGCATTTTTCTTTTGGTCATCTTTTTAGTATAAGGTTTACACGCGGACAACTACTGTCCAGCTTATTGAAAACGAGGAATAACATGCGCATAAAAGTCTGTGCAGGGATTGTAGGTGCAGCATTGCTGCTGGCGGGTTGTAGCACCAGCAATGAGCTGACGGCAGCGGGCCAGAGCGTTCGCTTTGTGGAAGATAAGCCGGGCAGCGAATGCCAGCTGTTAGGCACCGCCTCTGGCGAGCAAAGCAACTGGATGTCAGGGCAGCACGGCGAGGAGGGCGGCTCTATGCGCGGTGCGGCCAATGCCCTGCGTAATCAGGCTGCGGCAATGGGCGGCAACGTGATTTACGGGGTAAGCAGCCCGACGCAGGGTATGCTGTCCAGCTTTGTGCCAACCGCCAGCCAGATGAACGGCCAGGTCTATAAGTGCCCGAACTGATATAACATTTTGATGGCGCTGCCGCTTTACCTGTAGGCAGGTAAGCGTAGCGCCACCTGCTTTTTTTACTGCTGCCGCAGCTGCAAATCCAGCGGCGTCTTACTCGGCTCTCCGCCAATCTCACGTGCCAGCTTCGGCACCATATAACCTGAAACCAGCGTTAACAGCTCGCGCATAATCTTCCGGGCCTCTTCATCCGTCACCATGAAGTGCGCCGCGCCCTGGACGCGATCCAGAACATGCAGGTAATAGGGCATTACGCCCGCATCAAATAAGGCATTGCTGAGATCGGCCAACACGTGGGCGCTGTCGTTCACGCCGCGCAGTAATACGCTCTGGTTGAGCAGCGTCACGCCTGCCATTCGCATACGCGTCATCGCCGCACGAAAGTCCGCGTCAATTTCATTTGCATGGTTGATATGGTTTACCAGCAGCACCTGTAAACGGGACTGCTCCAGGCGCGTGACCAGGGCGTCGGTGATACGCGCCGGGATGACGATCGGTAAACGGCTGTGAATGCGCAGACGCTTAATGTGCGGGATGGTTTCAAGTTGAGTCAGCAGCCAGTCCAGCTCATGATCTTTTGCCATCAGCGGGTCGCCGCCGGAAAAGATGATTTCATCCAGTTCCGGATGCGCTGCGATGTAGTCCAGCGCCACCTGCCAGTTGCGCTTATTACCCTGATTTTCGGCGTACGGGAAGTGGCGACGGAAGCAATAGCGGCAATTTACCGCGCACCCGCCCTTAACCAGCAGCAGGGCACGATTGCGGTATTTATGCAGTAAACCCGGTACAACACTGTTCTGCTCTTCCAGCGGATCGGTGCTGTATCCGGGGGCGGTAATAAACTCATCCTGAGAGGTCAGCGTTTGTTTTAATAATGGATCATCAGGGTTACCCTTTTCCATTCGGGCAACAAACGCGCGGGGAACGCGCAGGGCGAAAAGGCGCTTCGCCTCACGGCCTGCACGCAACGCTTCGTGCTGTTCGAGGTCTAAAAGACGCAGCAATTCATCAGGACTGGTGATTACATCGGCAAGTTGCGATAACCAATCTTCTCTGGACGGGGTGTTTAGGGTTACAATATGCGCCATTTTGTGGCTTAGCTACCAGTTAACAAATTTAGAGGGCCTTATGGCAACGTACTATAGCAACGATTTTCGTGCTGGTCTTAAAATCATGATGGACGGCGAACCGTACGCGGTTGAAGCCAGCGAATTCGTTAAACCAGGTAAAGGCCAGGCATTTGCGCGCGTTAAGCTGCGCCGCCTGCTGACCGGTACCCGTGTTGAGAAAACCTTCAAATCTACTGACTCCGCTGAAGGCGCTGATGTTGTCGATATGAACCTGACTTACCTGTACAACGACGGTGAATTCTGGCACTTCATGAACAACGAAACCTTCGAGCAGCTGTCTGCGGACGCGAAAGCGATTGGCGACAACGCCAAGTGGCTGCTGGATCAGGCTGAGTGCATCGTGACCCTGTGGAACGGTCAGCCTATCGCGGTTACGCCGCCGAACTTCGTTGAGCTGGAAATCGTTGAAACCGATCCAGGTCTGAAAGGTGATACCGCAGGTACTGGCGGCAAGCCTGCTACCCTGTCTACCGGCGCTGTGGTGAAAGTGCCACTGTTCGTACAGATCGGTGAAGTGATCAAAGTGGATACCCGCTCCGGCGAATACGTATCCCGCGTGAAGTAATTTACGTCATGATTAAAGGCGCAGCGCCCGCTGCGCCTGATTTTGCAGGCAGGGAAGATGAAACGTACCGTTAAAATTCTGCTTCTGTTAGCGCTCTCCAGCGCAATTCTCTCCGGCTGCAACACCGCGCGTGGCGTGGGTGAAGATATCCAGGATCTCGGCCATATCATTTCCCATGCGGCCAGCTAATTCCGTCTAATTTTCCTAAAAATTCTTCCTTTTCCGTCAAACGGCAAGATTTTGTCTATTCTTAAGTTGCTATACACAAAATAACTTTGGCTATAAAAGGAAGATATTATGGTTAAGAAAACAATTGCAGCGATCTTTTCTGTTCTGGTGCTTTCTTCGGTACTGACTGCATGTAACACCACCCGTGGCGTAGGGGAAGATATCTCCGACGGTGGTAGCGCGATTTCTGGCGCAGCAACTAAAGCTCAGAACTAATGTAAGCGACGGTACGGCAAGTTATTACACCGTACCGTCAATTCTCCACTTCCTGTAGCGATAAAAACGGCGAGTAGCGCGTATCCATATGCAGCTTCATGCGGATATTGCGTTTGTACGTATATACCGTTTTTCCGTTAATGCGAAGATTGCTGGCAATTTTCTGGTTGCTCGCACCATCCATCCACAAGGTCAGAACTCTTTCTTCCTGACGCGTCAGCAACGGTGCCGCCATTTTCGGTAGCTCCGCGCTCGCGCATGACGTTAGCGCATCGTTTATCACCGTCGCCAGTGCTTCCAGATCGGTATTTTTGGAGAGCGAAGACCATATCGGGAACTGCGCCAGATAATCAGTCATCTCCTGCTCCTGCCCTGATTGCAGCATAATAAAAGGCAGTGTTTCGCTGGCAATTAGCAGGGAGGAAAGCTGCTGAAAATGGTGTAAATCCTGCCGGAAGCCAGATAAATCAGCGATGACCAGCGCAGGCTTCCATTGCAGGATATGCTCTCTGGCGAGGAAAAGATTATTTACCCCGGTTACGACGAAATGACCCGAAAACAGGTCTGAATGATTGACCCAGGCTTCAAATCCCGCGCGGGTGAAGTGACAACGGTCAATCAAAAGAATTTTGAACATAAAATTTTCGCAGTCGGCTAGTGGTTTGGCTTCCTGCCATCAGAAAGCCTATCATCATAGAGAAGTCGGATGAGTCATAAATGCCTGAACTACGTGCCTTACTGAGGCTATTTCTTGCTTTAAGGTGTTCAGCAGAAAAAGTTTGAAAAAAAATTCCACGCTAACCAAAATATAAGGCGCAACTTCTGCCTTGCGGGACGACCCGTAAGCGCTTCACTCATCGGGGACGGCCCCAACTTGCCTTTAAGTTAAGGAGCCTGAAATGTCCTGGATCGTTCTTGTTATTGCTGGTTTGCTCGAAGTGGTATGGGCAATTGGTCTGAAGTACACCCACGGTTTTACCCGCCTGACGCCCAGCGTCATCACTATCGCCGCAATGATTGTCAGTATCGTCATGCTGTCATGGGCGATGCGAACCTTACCCGTCGGCACAGCTTACGCTGTCTGGACGGGAATTGGCGCGGTAGGGGCTGCCATTACCGGCATTCTGCTGCTGGGGGAGTCTGCGAGTCTGGCGCGCATCGCCAGCCTCGCGTTGATTGTCGCGGGTATCATCGGGTTAAAACTCAGTACGCACTAATGCGGCTGTTTTACCCAGATTAACTTCGTCACATCAAACCCTTGCCGGGTCGCTATGTCCAGCATCTGCTGTTTCATTTCCGCCGAGATCGTTGGCGTGCGTGAGAGGAGCCACAGATAGTTGCGATCCGGCCCACAGACCAGCGCGTGGCGGTACTCTCTGTCCAGCGCAATGACGTTATACCCGCCGTAGTATGGGCCGATGAAAGAGGCTTTCATGGCCGCGCGGTTAGATGCGCCGGTGAAATAGGCCTGACCAACTGACTGCTGCCACATCTGGCGATCCGGGTTATAGCCGCGGTTAATGACCCGGATCCCGCCGTTATCCATCGCGCTGTAGCTGACCGTGACTTTTTCTAAGCCCCGTTCGAACTGATGGTCCAGTCGGGCGATTTCATACCAGGTGCCGAGGAAGCGCTGTGCGTCGAAATTACTGACTACCGTGACGCCAGGCGGAGGAGTAGGGGAACTGCAAGCAACCACTAAAAACGCGGCTGTTACTGCGGCAATAACAGGCAGAATGCGCATAGGAGTTTCCTTACTGTTTTTTGTTAAGTGTAGATGACAGCAGGGAAAATGCGGGAGATTGTGCAGGGTGTTTTGCCGGGTGGCGGCTTCGCCTTACCCGGCCTACAAAGTTCATGCGTTGTGTAGGCCGGGTAAGCGCAGCGCCACCCGCAATGTTTTACTGTAGCGCGTCGAGGATATGGTATGCCGCCTCAACGCGTGCCGGGTTCGGATAGCTTTTATTCGCGAGCATCACAATACCGATCTGCTTTTCAGGAATAAAGGCCACGTAGCTGCCAAACCCGCCAGTAGAGCCCGTTTTATGGACCCAGGACGCTTTGACCGGGGGAGCCGGTGGATTCACTTCTGCCACGGGAAGCGGTGCCAGCGCCACCTTACTGTCGCTGCCCTCGATCACCGTGTTGGCCTCCACGGGCCAGTTGAGCATCTCCCAGCCCAGACCCTGATACATTGACCCGATACGCCAGTAGCGCGACTGCGCCAGCGCGATGCCCTGCTTAAGTGAGGCATCAGCAACCTTCTCCGGCGCCATGTTTGCCATGACCCAGTTCGCCATATCCTGCACGTTGGTTTTCACGCCATAGGCTTGTGCATCCAGCATTCCCGGCGAAACGCGCACCGCTTTACCGTCACGATAGCCCCAGGCGTAATGCGCCTCTTCCGCTTTCGGAACGTTAATCCAGGTATGGTCCAGCTTGAGCGGCTTAAGGACCCGCGTCGTCATGGCCCGCTCATAGCCCATGCCGGAAGGTTTGACCGCCAGCGCGCCAAAAAGACCGATACTGGCGTTGGCGTAAAGACGCGTTGTGCCAGGCTTCCACTGCGGCTGCCAGTTTTGATAAAAGCGCAGCAGGGCGGCATTATCCGTGACCTCATCCGGTACCTGTAGCGGCAGGCCGCCAGCGGTGTAGGTTGCGAGATCCAGCATACGAATCCCCTGCCACTGCTTGCCCGTCAGCTGTGGCCAGTATCTGGTCACCGGATCGTCCAGCGAAATTTCACCGCGAGCAATGGCATCCCCACCTAAAACCCCGGTGAAGGTTTTACTTATAGAACCCAGCTCGAACAGAGTCTGAGGCGTAACGGGTTTGCTGGCCGCGATATCGGCTTTGCCAAACGTGTAATAGTGCGGTTTACCCTGATAAATAACGGCCACCGCCATGCCTGGAATCGACTGGGCTTTCATCAGCGGGGTAACCGTATTCGCGACCACCTCCGCCAGCTGTTTTTCTGACACTGGCGCGGCGAGAGCAGAGCAAGAGATGCCGAGCAGCAGGGCGCAGCAAAGAGATTTTTTCATCATCAGTAATCTTCCGTAATAGCGAGTCAAGGGGATGTCCGGGCCCGTCAGACAGGCGTAGTCTGTTGGATTTGACTGTGCCTGACAAACGGTTAAATTTAGCATTAGCTGTTAATTTTTCTAACGGAAGAGACCATGACGCGAAGCTATCTCCCCCTCAATTCGCTTCGAGCCTTTGAAGCCGCCGCGAGACATCTCAGCTTTACGCATGCGGCCATTGAGCTGAACGTGACCCATTCAGCCATTAGCCAGCATGTGAAAACGCTAGAGCAGCACCTGAACTGTCAGCTGTTCGTTCGCGTGTCGCGCGGGCTGATGTTGACTACCGAGGGAGAAAACTTACTGCCGGTACTGAATGATTCGTTCGATCGTATAGCCGGAATGCTGGATCGCTTCGCTAACCATCGTGCGCAGGAGAAGCTGAAAATCGGCGTGGTGGGTACGTTTGCCATCGGGGTTTTATTCTCACAGCTGGACGATTTTCGCCGTGGCTATCCGCACATCGATCTTCAGCTTTCCACCCATAACAACCGCGTTGATCCGGCTGCCGAAGGGCTTGACTATACGATCCGCTACGGTGGCGGGGCGTGGCATGGCACCGAGGCTGAATTTCTTTGTCATGCGCCGCTCGCGCCGCTGTGTACGCCCGATATCGCCACCAGTCTGCACTGTCCGGCCGACATCCTCAGGTTTACGCTGCTGCGCTCCTACCGACGCGACGAGTGGACCGCGTGGATGCAGGCGGCCGGCGAGCACCCCCCTTCGCCAACGCACCGTGTGATGGTATTTGATTCGTCCGTGACCATGCTGGAGGCCGCTCAGGCAGGGGTAGGTATTGCCATTGCGCCTGTCGATATGTTTACCCATCTGTTAGCCAGCGAGCGCATTGTGCAGCCCTTTGCAACGCAGATTGAACTCGGCAGTTACTGGCTGACCCGATTGCAGTCCCGGGCAGAAACGCCTGCCATGCGCGAATTTTCCCGGTGGCTGGTGGAGAAGATGAAAAAGTAAAAAGCCCGCCGGATGGCGGGCCTGTTCAGTCAGATGGTGACCACGGCAATCAACGTGACGACCGTCAGAATGGTTGCCAGACCGTAGAAGACCCATTTACCGCTTGGCACATGGATTTTCAGATCGTGCATCGCATGGTGGATACGGTGCAGACCACACCACAGCGGCAGGACGATCATCAGGAAGATGAACACCCGGCCAATAAAGCTGCTCGCCAAGGCCAGTACGCGCTCATAGCTCAGCGCATCGCCCGGAAACAGCCCCAGCGGCAGCATAATACCGACCAGCAGGATAATGACCGGGGCAATAATGGCGCTCCACATGCCGCCTGCGCCAAACAGCCCCCAGAAGACCGGCTCATCTGAACGTTTTGGATTTGGATTGATCACAGTAGTCTCCTTACCAGAACAGTGCGACAAACAGAATGACCACAGAGACTACTGCCGTCACTGCCCAGAGCCCTTTAATAACCGGCTCTGGCCCCATTTTTTCGCCTTTTACAATGATGTTCGCTGCTTTTGGCGCCAGTTCAAACCAGGTTTTGGTATGCAGTAGCGCGGCTGCGAGCACAATCAGATTCAGAACTACGATGATTGGGTTTTGCAGGAAACCCACAAAACTGGCCCAGGCTTCCGGGCCGTGCTTGAGGGCATACACCCCGTACATCAGTTCGAGGCTGAACCAGACCGCGGGAACAGCCGTGCCTTCACGCAGCATATAGAAGCGATAAAACGGCAGTTTTTTCCACCAGGTGGACGGCATTGGTCGCACGTAGGCTTTGCGTTTAGTCGTCATCATGCACTCCTTAGCGTGGTTTCAGGGTAGCGATAAGAAAGTCTTTCGAACTTTCCACTTTTCCCTGCTGAATAGCGGCGGCCGGGTCGACATGCTTCGGACAGACTTCGGAGCAGTAACCGACAAACGTGCAGGTCCAGACCCCGTTCTGGCCGTTAAGCTGTGCCATACGTTCTTTTTTGCCGTGGTCGCGGCTGTCCTCGTTATAGCGGTGCGCCAGAGTAATGGCGGCCGGGCCGATAAACTCAGGGTTCAGGCCAAACTGTGGACAGGCGGCGTAGCACAGGCCGCAGTTGATGCAGCCGGAAAACTGATGGTATTTCGCCATCTGCGCGGGCGTCTGGGTGTTTGGCCCCTGATCCGGCGTGCGCGGGTTGCCGATGATGTACGGCTTAATCGCTTCGAGGCTTTCGATAAAGTGGGTCATGTCGACCACCAGATCGCGCTCAATCGGGAAGTTGCCCAGCGCTTCAACCTTGATACCTTTGGTGTAATCACGCAGGAAGGTTTTACACGCCAGCTTTGGCACCTTGTTGACCATCATGCCGCAGGAGCCGCAAATTGCCATGCGGCAGGACCAGCGGTAGCTCAGGTCCGGGGCCAGGTTATCTTTGATATAGCCGAGCGCATCCAGCAGGGAGGTTTGCTCGTCGTAAGGGACTTCATAGAAAGCGCTGTGCGGCACGGCGTCCACTTCCGGATTGTAGCGCACCACTTCAATTTTCAGTTTTTGCATCTCAGCCATTCGCCTTCTCCTTCTTATCGGCGGCTTCTGCTTCTGCACCGTACACGCGTTTCGCCGGTGGCAGCGTGGTGATTTTCACGTCGCTGTAGTCCAGTCGCGTAGTGCCATCCGCATCGCGCCAGGCGAGAGTGTGTTTAAGGAAATTGACGTCGTCACGTTCGGTGCAGCCCTCATCCAGGCGCTGGTGCGCGCCGCGGGACTCTTTACGCGCCAGGGCGGAATGGGCCATACACTCTGCGACGTTCAGGCCGTGGCCCAGTTCAATGGTATAAAGCAGATCGGTATTGAAGACGCTGGAGGTGTCGGTGACACGCACGCGCTTGAAGCGTTCCTGGAGTTCCGCCAGCTTGTCGACGGTTTTCTGCATCAGCTCTGGCGTACGGTAGATCCCGCAGCCTTCTTCCATCGACAGCCCCATTTCGTCGCGGATCTTCGACCAGTTTTCGTTACCTTCCTGGTTCACCAGGTCTTTCAGGCGTTTTTCGACATCTGCAACCTGCGCATCCAGCGCCGCGCTGTTAGCTTCACCTGCCGTTGCGGCACGCTCCATCGCACGTTCGCCCGCCATGCGACCAAAGACCACCAGCTCAGCCAGCGAGTTCGAGCCCAGACGGTTTGCGCCGTGCAGACCGACGGAGGAACACTCGCCCACCGCAAACAGCCCTTTAATGCGGGTTTCGCACTGCTGGTCGGTTTCGATACCGCCCATGGTGTAGTGCGCGGTTGGACGCACCGGGATCGGCTCTTTCACCGGGTCGACGCCCACATAGGCTTTTGCCAGCTCGCAGATAAACGGCAGACGCTCCAGCAGTTTCTTCTCGCCGAGATGACGCAGGTCGAGATGTACCACGTCGCCGCGCGGCGTTGAGATGGTGTTGCCTTTGCGCCATTCGTGCCAGAAAGCCTGAGAGACTTTGTCGCGTGGGCCGAGTTCCATGTATTTGTTTTTCGGCTCGCCAAGCGGGGTTTCCGGACCCATGCCGTAATCCTGCAAATAGCGATAGCCGTTTTTGTTGACCAAAATACCGCCTTCGCCGCGGCAGCCTTCCGTCATCAGAATACCGGAGCCCGGCAGGCCGGTTGGGTGATACTGGACGAACTCCATATCACGCAGCGGGACGCCGTGGCTGAGCGCCATGCCCATACCGTCACCGGTGACGATGCCGCCGTTGGTGTTGTAGCGGTATACGCGGCCCGCACCGCCCGTTGCCATCACCACCGCCTTAGCGCGGATCTGGACGAGCGTGCCTTCCATCATGTTCATTGCTACCAGTCCGTGCGCATGACCGTCGTCGACCAGAATGTCGAGAACGAAATGTTCGTCAAAGCGCTGGATTTGTGGGAACTGGAGGGAGGTCTGGAACAGGGTGTGCAGCATGTGGAAGCCGGTCTTATCGGCAGCAAACCAGGTGCGTTCGATCTTCATGCCACCGAAGCGGCGGACGTTGACGCTCCCGTCCGGACGGCGGCTCCATGGACATCCCCACTGTTCCAGCTGGGTCATTTCCGTTGGGCAATGGTGCACGAAGTAATCAACGACATCCTGTTCGCAAAGCCAGTCGCCCCCTGCAACCGTGTCGTGGAAATGGTATTCGAAGCTGTCATGATCCTGCGCGACGGCGGCGGATCCTCCCTCTGCGGCTACCGTGTGGCTGCGCATCGGATAGACTTTTGAAATCAATGCGATTTTGGCGTTCGGATTGGCTTGTGCCGCAGCAATTGCAGCGCGTAATCCAGCCCCGCCAGCGCCTATTACGGCAAGATCGGCTTGAAAAGTTTGCACGACATTCCTCCAGATTTTGGTTTTCCCGCAACGTGATGAGCTAAAGGACGTTCACCTGCCCGAACGGACGATTGCGGAAGCGATTCCACTGCTCCTTTATGGGTAAAACAGTATAACCGCGTAGAAGTGAGGGAAATTTGACGTGTTCGATTTTTTTGCTGTTCTGTGCGGTGATTTATCATCGTGATTAATGAATGACGTCACAGTATTTCTCTGTGCAATGAAAAGGGGCTTTTACTGTGCAAAATTTGTCTCTGCCCCGGCTTGCGAGTAGACTTCGTGCCCTTGTCTGAAAACGGAGAAATAACTCATGAGCGAAACGGCCACCTGGCAGCCGAGCGCATCCATTCCAAACCTGCTAAAGCGCGCAGCAATTATGGCGGAGATCCGCCGCTTCTTTGCGGATCGCGGCGTCCTGGAGGTGGAAACGCCGTGCATGAGTCAGGCGACGGTCACGGATATTCATCTGGTCCCGTTTGAAACCCGTTTTGTTGGCCCAGGCCACTCTCAGGGCATGAATCTGTATCTGATGACCAGCCCGGAATACCATATGAAGCGTCTGCTGGCGGCCGGGTGTGGTCCGGTCTATCAGCTGTGCCGTAGCTTCCGTAATGAAGAGATGGGCCGACACCATAATCCGGAATTCACTATGCTGGAGTGGTACCGCCCGCACTACGACATGTATCGTCTGATGAACGAAGTCGACGATCTGCTCCAACAGGTGCTGGATTGTGCGGAAGCTGAAACGCTCTCCTATCAGCAGGCCTTCCAGCGTCATCTGGAAATTGATCCGCTGTCGGCTGATAAAACACAGCTGCGTGAAGTGGCGGCAAAACTGGATCTGAGCAACGTGGCGGATAACGAAGAGGATCGCGACACGCTGCTGCAACTGCTGTTCACCTTTGGTGTTGAACCGCAGATTGGCAAAGATCGTCCGACGTTTGTCTATCACTTCCCGGCCAGCCAGGCTTCACTGGCGCAGATCAGCACCGAAGATCACCGCGTGGCGGAGCGCTTTGAGGTGTACTTTAAAGGCATCGAGCTGGCGAACGGTTTCCATGAGCTGACCGACGCGCGCGAACAGCAACAGCGTTTCGAGCAGGATAACCGCAAGCGCAACGCGCGCGGTCTGCCGCAGCAGCCGATTGACACCAACCTGCTGGAAGCGCTTAAAGCCGGTCTGCCGGACTGCTCCGGCGTGGCGCTGGGTGTGGATCGACTGGTCATGCTGGCGCTGGGCGCAGAACAACTGGGCGATGTGATTGCCTTTACGGTCGATCGCGCATAAAGAATTGCCGGGTGGGGCTGTCGCTTACCCGGTCTACTCGGTCATTTAACTCTGCCACATTAAAAACTACTATCTTCTCTATGCACGGGTCTTTTTCTTAATTTGACTCGGATAGCCACAATATTTGTCTGGTCATCTGCTACCATCCGCGCAGTTTAATTCCGTTTCGGATGGTTATATGTCTCACTCACTCAAAAAAATGACCCTTACCGGGCTCATCCTGATGATTTTTACGTCAGTTTTTGGCTTTGCCAATAGCCCGTCCGCGTTTTATCTGATGGGCTACAGCGCGACGCCGTTTTATATCGTTTCCGCGCTGTTCTTCTTTATTCCGTTTGCGCTAATGATGGCGGAGATGGGGTCGGCGTACAGGAAAGAAGAAGGCGGCATCTATTCGTGGATGAACAACAGCGTCGGTCCGCGTTATGCGTTTATCGGTACGTTCATGTGGTTTTCATCCTACGTCGTCTGGATGGTCAGCACGGCGGCCAAGGTCTGGGTGCCGTTCTCAACGTTTCTCTTCGGTGCGGATAAAACGCAGGTCTGGTCTCTGGCGGGGCTGAGTTCCACACAGGTGGTCGGTATTCTGGCGGTGTGCTGGATGGTGGTTGTCACGCTGGTGGCCTCGAAAGGCATCAACAAAATTGCCCGTATCACTGCCGTTGGCGGAATTTCCGTGATGTGCCTGAACCTGGTGCTGCTGCTGGTCAGTATCGCTATTCTGTGCCTGAACGGCGGGCATTTCGCACAGGAAGTCAACTTCGTTTCATCGCCTAATCCGGGTTACCAGTCCGGGCTGGCCATGCTCTCCTTCGTGGTGTTTGCCATCTTTGCTTACGGTGGAATTGAAGCCGTGGGCGGGCTGGTCGATAAAACCGAAAACCCGGAAAAGAACTTCGCCAAAGGCATTATCTTTGCCGCCATCGTCATTTCCATTGGCTACTCGCTGGCGATTTTCCTCTGGGGCGTCAGCACCAACTGGCAGCAGGTACTGAGCAATAACACCACCAACCTCGGCAACATTACCTACGTGTTGATGAAAAGCCTGGGGGTGACGCTGGGCAACGCCATGGATCTCGCGCCGGAAACGTCGGCCACCCTGGGGATCTGGTTTGCGCGGATTACCGGTTTGTCGATGTTCCTCGCCTATACTGGCGCGTTCTTCACGCTGATCTACTCGCCGCTGAAAGCGATTATTCAGGGGACGCCAAAGGCGCTGTGGCCTGCACGTATGACGCAGCTGAACGCTGCCGGTATGCCTGCCAACGCAATGTGGATGCAGTGCCTGCTGGTGTGCGTGTTCATTCTGCTGGTGTCCTTCGGCGGCGATACCGCGTCGGCGTTCTATAACAAGCTGACCCTGATGGCAAACGTATCGATGACGCTTCCGTACCTATTCCTGGCGCTGGCGTTCCCGTTCTTTAAGGCGAAGCGGGATCTGGAGCGACCGTTTGTGATCTTCAAAACCCGCATGGCGACGCTGCTGGCGACCACTGTTGTGGTGCTGGTCGTCGCGTTCGCCAACATCTTTACCGTCATTCAGCCCGTGGTTGAGGCAAATGACTGGAGCAGCACGCTGTGGATGGTTGGCGGACCGATCTTCTTCTCGCTGCTGGCAATGGGGATTTATGAGAACTACCGCCGCCGCATGATGATCTGCGTGGCAGAAGTGGCATAGCGGATGAAAAAACCCCTCCCGGAAGGGAGGGGGAAATGGATTATAAACTTCCCGCCGGGCGCGAACGCGCCGCAGACGTCAACGTTCTTCCCGTCTTACGTCCGTCCAGCGTTTCCAGACGCATCTGGAAAGGTGGGAACGGCATATCAATTCCGTGCTCGCGGAAGCCAGCCAGGATCAGCTGGTGGATCTCATGGCGCAGCGGCATACGGTGTCCCATCTCGGCGGCGTAGATACGCAGCTCGAAAATCTGGATCCCCTGCTGCAAATCAACCAGGAAGACTTCCGGCGGCGGGTTGTCGATTACCAGCGAACAGCGTTCAGCAGCCGTATACAGGATCTGCGTCACCTCTTCGCTGTTGGCATCCGACGGAGCGGGTACGGTCAGCACCACACGCGTGACGGAGTCAGACAGCGACCAGTTGATAAACTGCTCGGTGATAAACGCTTTGTTCGGGACGATGATCTCTTTACGGTCCCAGTCGCTGATGGTGGTGGCGCGGGTGTTGATCCTGGTGACGCTGCCGGTCAGATCGCGGATGGTCACCGTATCGCCAATTCGAATCGGCTTTTCAAACAGAATGATCAGACCCGAGACGAAGTTGGCAAAGATCTCCTGTAAACCAAAGCCCAGGCCTACGGTCAAGGCGGCAACCAGCCATTGCAGTTTTGACCATTCGATACCAATCATCGAGAAGCCAACCAGCCCACCAAACAGCATGATTAAATACTTGGTAATGGTGGTGATCGCATAGCCTGTGCCGGGGGTTAAATCCAGATGCTGCAACAGCGCCAGCTCCAGCAGGGCAGGGAAGTTACGGATCAGCTGCGTGGTGATAATGAGTACCAGAATCGCAATCAGCACGGCCCCTAAGGTGATGGGCTCCAGGCTTTCGACCCCCTGCACCGTCGACGTCACATCCCACAATGAGATGTTCTCCAGGAAGCCAAACGCAGAGTGGATTTCCGACCACAGGAAGATCACCGACAGCAGGGCAACCAGCATCAGAATTGAGCGTACCAGCCGCAGGGACTGGGTACTGATCGCATCGAGATCCAGTTCGACGTCATCGGCGTCTGAAGTCCCTTCGGTGCTGTTGACGTGGTTCGGCTCTTCCTCACCCCGCGCGCGCTGGGCCAGTATTTCTGCGCGACGATGTTTGGCACGGTCAAACGCCAGACGACGACGCTGGATCAGCATGCCGCGGCGAATTACATGGTAGACCACCAGCAGCAGGAACCAGATAGCTACTGACGTTTCCAGCCGTGCGAGCAGCGCCTGCGATGTGGCGAGATAACCGACAGCCGCCGCCAGCATCGCCGCCAGCGGCGCGCTAAGCAGCAGGTTCCACAGCAGACGGTTAAACATGTTATCGCCACTGCCGGACTTGTCGAGATAGAGCGGGATCCCGGCGCGCTTCAGGCTGAGCGTCACTACCGCTAATGCCCCGCAGATCAGCATAAAGCACAGCCGTCCCAGCGAGCCGGAGAACTCCCGGTCATTGAGATTATCGAACATGATCAGCGCCATAATCAGCGGCACAATCAGCCCGATGCTCATCAGGTAATAGCGCATCGCCCGCGCCACGCGATTACGCGGCCAGCCAAAGTGAGCGATGAACAGACCATTTGGCCGCGCAAACGTGGCGCAAATCATCACCACCCACAGCAGCGGAACGGTGGCGGTCACGCCATCGCCAATTGCGACGGCAAGCGGATAGGGCCAGGCTTCACGCAGGCCGTATCCGAGCGTCATCCACAGCACCGGCAGCGGAGACGCGACCAGAATTGACCAGAACACTGTACGCAGCGTCAGCCAGAAGTGATCCTGTGTCACTTTCCCCACCCGGGCGCTGGAGCGCTCAAGGAAACGGGTGAAGTGGCGACGGGAATAAATACTGAAACCCACCAGAATCAGTGCCCCCAGCAGCGGGAAGATGGTCTCCTTACTGGTGAGCATCATCACGCTGGCGAGACCCAGCTGGCTGAAGGTGTCCAGCGAAATGAGGCGGCGCAGATCCTGCACGATCTCAATCGGCCAGGTGAAGGTCATCGGCCGCACGTCGGATGTCCAGAACAGGTAACGGTGCGTGGCTTCGTTGACCTCTTTCAGCGCGTCCTCCAGCTGGCTGTTTGAGACTTTCAGCTTGGTGAGCTCGAGGATCAGCGTATCGCCCCCCTGCAACAGGGAATTGAGCAGTTCGCGTTGGGTGCGCAGCTGCGCTTCCAGAATACGGCTTTGCTCGCCGGTGAGCGGCTGTCCGTCAGCCTGACGGATCTGGCGGATTTGCGGCTGCTTATTAAGAAGGTCTTCATAATGAAGACGCTGAACGCGCAGCTGCGCCATCTCCGTATCAAGCTGCTGCGGTTTTGGCATCTCTGGCAGACGAGCCACCTGTGCGCGTAACGCTTCGCCCAACAGGTTAGATGAGCCAAGCCACTGGGACTGTTCACGCAGCGTGTTGAGAGCCTGACGAACCTGGAGGGTTTGATTAGTGGCCTGACGCTGCTGCGAGGCCACCAAATCCATGCGCTGCGCCTGCTGATTCAGCGCGGCAGAAAGCTCGCGGTTAACCTTAAACTGGGCGACGATGCTGTCGGGCAGGTTAGCGCTGTTTTCGGCCAACAACTCGGTGCTTTCCAGCGCACGTTCAGCTTCACGCTGACGCTGGCTGTTGAGTTGATTTCTCAGCGCCTGGAGATACGCATCCAGCTGTTCGCTCTGCTTCTGCGCCAGTTCCGAACGCATCCGCGACAGCTCCTGGCGGTTGTTAGCAGAAAGCTGTGCCAGCTCCAGTTCATCAACCAGCGCTTTTAGTCTGGCGGATTCCGCCTGTAGCCCAAGATTTTGGGCCTGATTCTGCGGGGTGTTGCCGGTCTGCGTCCCAATGCGGCGTTCCACCTCATTTAACTGACGGCGGGCATCGGTTTGCTGCTGTGGAAGCTGACTGAGAGAGTCGGCAATTTCACGCGCCCGTTCCTGCTCCTGCTGTGCCAGACGGCTTTTTTCCAGCAGCTGGCTGCTGACTTGCAGGATCTCCTGATTCAGCGCCTCGGACGTCATCCCTGCGGGTACCTGGCGTGGTTCATCACGCAGGCTGTTTAACTGCGAGCGCAGGGTTTGAGAGAGTTTGGGGAAGTTGTCGATAACCTGCTGATATTGCTGGGCGCGCTCAAGAGAACCCTTTCGTTCCTCAAGTGCGTTCAGTGCAGACTGGAGCGACTCAACGGCCTCCGGCTGAGCGGGTTTCGCCGCTTTTGCCTGCTCCAGCTCCTGGGTTATCTGTTTGGCGTCGGGGGCCGTCGCTGCGTACGCCCCCATGCTGAGGCACCAGGCCATCAGTAATACGATAATCGGGCGCACGTCAGCGATCCTTCTGTTGTTAGCCTTCGTCTTTTTTGTCGTCAACCAGCGGGCTGGCGTCGTGCTCGGCTTTGATCTCATCTTCCGGCAACGGGGCTGGCGCAACGTCTGGTGTTGCAAAGACCTCCGTCGATACTGCCAGAGGCTGGCCGAGTTTGGTCACGGACAGGCTTTCCAGCTCGTCGACCAGGTTAACTTTGCCCGGAGCGAACAGGTTGATGACCGTTGAGCCCAGCTTGAAGCGGCCCATTTCCTGACCTTTCAGCAGGGCCACAGAACCTTCTTCTTCGCCGGCAGGCCAGGTCCAGCGCTTGATCACGCCTTCGCGCGGCGGCGTAATGGTGCCCGCCCAGACGGTTTCGATGCTGCCTACAATGGTAGCACCCACCAGAATCTGCGCCATTGGGCCAAATTCAGTATCAAACAGGCAGATGACGCGCTCGTTACGGGCAAACAGGTTAGGAACGTTTTGCGCCGTCAGGTGATTGACGGAGAACAGATCCCCCGGCACGTAGATCATCTCGCGCAGAATACCATTACACGGCATATGCACGCGGTGGTAGTCGCGTGGGGAGAGATAGGTGGTCGCGAAAGTCCCGTTACGGAACAGATCGGCCATTATGTAGTTACCGGCCAGCAGCGCTTCCAGGCTGTAGTTATGGCCTTTCGCCTGCAAAATTTTGTCGTCTTCAATTTTACCCAGCTGGCTGATCACGCCGTCAGCTGGCATCACCAGAACGTTCGGGTCGGTATTCAGCGGGCGCACTTCGTCGCGCAGCGGACGCACAAAAAATTCGTTGAAGGTGCGGTAGCTTGCCGTATCCGGCTTCTGCGCTTCTTTCATGTCGACCTTGTAGTATTTCACGAACAGGTCGATGACCAGTTTGGTTAGCCAGCCCGCTCGTTTGCTCGCGCCCCAGCCCGCCAGGCGAGTGAGCCACAGTTTAGGCAGAATGTATTGAAGCGAAAGTTTAAATGAGTTTAACAAGGTAGCCTCCAGGCCATTGTTTTGTCGTTCCTGATCCGGCAGTACGCTGCCGGAACCTGAAAAAAGGGGACGATTTTAGCGACGCTTAGCTTAGTTGTCAGTTATCAGAATCAGAAAAGTTTTTACGCGTTTTTACCTGGTCCATGCTTTCGAGAATACGATGGTAATTTTCGAAACGGGTTTCCGCTATTTCACCGTTCTCCACCGCTTCGCGGATGGCGCAGCCCGGATCGTTGTCATGTTTACAGTCGCGGTATTTGCAAGCGCCTATATAGTCATTGAATTCGACAAATCCGTTAAAGATTTGTTCCGGCTCAAGATGCCAGAGACCAAATTCACGCACACCCGGGGAGTCAATCACATCGCCGCCGTGCGGGAAGTGATAGAGACGTGAGGCGGTGGTGGTGTGCTGGCCCAGCCCGGAGACGTCCGACACATCGTTGGTCAGGATTTCTTGCTGAAGGCCGAGCAGGTTGTTAAGCAGGCTCGATTTACCCACGCCAGACTGCCCTGCAAAGATACTGATGCGGTCGGTCAGCGCATCTTCTAACGGCTTCAGGCCATCTTTGGTGCGGCTGGAAACCATCAAAACGCGATAACCAATATTGCGATAGATATCCATCTGCTCATTCACAAAGGCCATGGCCTCGTCATCCAGCAGATCGATTTTATTCAGCACGATGAGCGGCTCAACCTGTAGCGTTTCGCAGGCCACCAGATAACGGTCAATAATGTTGAGCGAAAGTTCGGGTAAAATCGCCGAAACGATCACGATCTGGTTGATATTGGCGGCAATGGGCTTTACGCCGTCGTAGAAATCAGGACGGGTCAGAACCGACGTGCGTTCATGCACGGCTTCAACGATACCTTTAACCGTTACCCCTTCCGCAGCCGCTTTGCCTGGACGCCAGACCACGCGGTCACCGGTCACCAGGGAACGGATGGTGCGACGGATATTGCAACGGTGGATGTCCCCGTCGGCAGACTCGACATCGGCATGCATACCGAAGCGGCTAATCACCACGCCTTCCGTCGCTTCGCCAAACAGGTTGTCGTCGTAATCGGGCTTCTCCGTAGTGGTTTTAAGACGGCGCTGGTGATTTGCATTCACGCGGCGCTGCTGCCCTTTGGAGAGTTTATTTTTACTCAATCGCGCTGGCTCCTGGTCGCCCATAGCGGGCAAAACCTCTATGATACACTCTAATTAATACTAGTTAACCTGCTACTGCCGGTTAAGCGAGAAGGGTGGAAAATAACATGAGCGCGGACGAAAACAACCTGATTTGGATCGATCTGGAGATGACCGGCCTGGATCCCGAGCGCGATCGCATTATTGAGATCGCCACACTGGTCACCGATGCCAACCTCAATATTCTGGCGGAAGGCCCAACGATTGCCGTGCACCAGTCCGATGACCAGCTTGCGCTGATGGATGAGTGGAACGTGCGTACCCATACTGGCAGCGGGCTGGTGGAACGCGTGAAGGCCAGCACTCTGGGCGACCGCGAAGCGGAGCTGGCGACGCTTGAGTTTCTGAAGCAGTGGGTGCCAGCAGGAAAATCGCCTATCTGTGGCAACAGCATTGGTCAGGATCGTCGTTTCCTGTTTAAGTACATGCCGGAGCTGGAGTCCTATTTCCACTACCGCTATCTGGATGTGAGCACCTTAAAAGAGCTGGCCCGCCGCTGGAAACCGGAAATTCTCGACGGCTTCACAAAGCAGGGGACGCACCAGGCAATGGACGACATCCGTGAGTCTGTTGCGGAGCTGGCGTACTATCGCGAAAACTTTATTAAGCTTTAATTTTGCGATCCGGCGCCTTGCGTGGCCGGGTTTTTGTCGCTAAATTGTTCAGCTTGCCGATTAAATAAGCACTTGAACTGAATTTCAAAAAAATCGCTTTGAGGGGGGTTGCAGCTAAACGGATTTCTCGTATAATGCGCCTCCCGTAACGACAGAGAATTACACGTTACGACAGCAACAAAAGCAGTACAGATTTGCGGGAATAGCTCAGTTGG